>CAMETB010000070.1 GCA_945936265.1 uncultured Clostridia bacterium | reverse complement strand
CGCCGAGTTGTTTCGGGGAGTTTATGTTGAATTCCTCCCCCGCAAGCATGTAAATCCTTTCTTTACATGCGTCTGCAAGAGAAGTAAGATAGGCAGAGTAGTCTTTAAGTCCGTTTGTGCTTACTCTGAAACCGAGGCATTCCATTTTATAAAGGACTTTTGCGAGAGGAAGCTCTATATCGTAAAGAATACTTGAATTTCCGTCGTCAGTGAGTTTCCCTTCAAGAATTTTATAAAGTCTGTAAATTATCTGCGCACCGTTTTCCTCTGAAAAGGGAATACCCAGATACTTTTCACAAAGTTTGTCGGGAGCATATGATTGATCCGAAGATGAAACCGTATAAGCGCCGAGCATAACGTCGAATATACAGTTTATATCACTTGTTCCGATTTCTTTCATGAGTGACTTTATGTCGTGGCAGATTATTTTGTTCTTTTTCAGAAAATCCTTACAATCGGAACCGTTGTAAACAAAGTTGCATTTGTCGGTGCGAATGTACATTTTTTTGCCATGAAAATATACGGCGGCGAGCTCGTTTTCTATCCCATCAAGCAATTCTATCGACACAGGGGCGTGCATTTCTCCGATATTTTCTTCTCTGATTATATCATTGTTTTTTGTAAAATCAACGCTGAGATTAAATTTCTTCGCAAGTGATACAAAATCGAGTTCGGAGAAGATTTCTCCGAGGGCTTTTTCATTTATCCCCCTGTATAAAAGATCCTCGGTGGTCTTTTCTATCGGCGCGTCGCAGACTATTGTAGCAAGAAATTTCGAGGTGTACGCCATATCGTGTCCCGCCTCGATTTTTGCTTTCATTCCGTCGGAGAGAGAAGAATTTTTATAATTTTCGTAAAGTTTGTCAAGAGATCCAAATTCGGAAATTAACCTGAATGCCCCTTTTTCTCCTATTCCCGCAATACCCGGGATATTGTCGGAGGAGTCTCCCATTATCGCCTTTACATCAATATACTGCTCGGGCGTAACTCCATATTCCTGTATAAACTTTTCCGTATCGAAAAGAATGTTGTCCTTTGTTTTTACGAGAATTACAGACGATTTATCGTCTATCAACTGTAATGAATCGCGATCACCTGTAAGGATATACGAGTGCAAATCGTCTTTTTCGTTTGATTTTTTTGAAATTGTTCCTATTATATCGTCCGCCTCGTACCCTTCAAGTTCGACTATATTGAAGCCCATATATTCGAGACATTTTTTCGCATACGGCAACTGTACGGCAAGGTCATCCGGCATGGGCTTTCTGTTGGCTTTGTAAAAGTCACATGCCTTGTGGCGAAACGTTTTCGCACGCAAATCAAAAGCTACTGCCGCATATTCGGGTTTTAACTCGTCCAGTTGATGCTTAAGAGTCATTATCGTACCGTAAATCGCATTGGTAGGTATGTTTGCCCTGCTGGAGAGAGGTTTTATTCCGTAAAACGAGCGGTTCAGTATACTGTTTCCGTCAACTATCAGAAGCTTTTTCATTTTTTGTTTCCGTCCTGACCGGAAATAGCCGTTTCAACGGCGAGTGCAAGCTGATCCGCACACGAGGTCTTTCTGAAGCCGCATGTGTTGCCCTTTAATATTGAAATAAGTTTTTCCGCATCCATGCCGTCAACAAGTTTTGATATGGCTTTCAGGTTACCGTTGCAACCTCCCGTAAAAGATACGTTTGAAACAATGCCGTCGTTGATATCAAAAGTAATTGATGAAGAGCATGTCCCGTGCGTTTTGTAAGTGTAAGTCATAAATTTTTACCTCATTCCAAAAAAATATGGCAATTTCGCAAAAAGTGTGATAGAATACTTTATAATACTTCTGCGTAATTTTATTTTAACAAAAAACGGAGCAAATATCAATATGAGAATGAAAAAAAAGCGCCACGGAGCCGAAAGAATGTATCTTTTGTCGTCTCTTGTCTGCAACGATGCCGTAAACCTTGTCGAAAACAGGGAAGAGATTTTTAAAAATTCATATCCTTTGCGGATAGAAATAGGGTGCGGCAAAGGCGATTTCATAAAGGAAAAATCAAAGGCAGACAAAGATTACAACTATCTTGCAATAGAAAAAATAGCCGATGTGTGCGTTGTCGCCGTTGAAAAATATGCGCAGTCGAGGGGTCTCGGATGCTTAGCACCCAACGGAGGCTGGAAAAAGAGCGATTCGATAATAGTGCCGCTCGGCTCATCTCCGGTTGACTTTTCGGGCGATGATCTCGGAAATGTACGCTTCGCGGTGGGTGACGCTGCGGAAATGCTCTCAAAACTTCCCGATTCCTCTATAGACGCAATATTTATAAATTTCTGTGATCCTTGGGATAAAAAAGGCTACGAAAAACGCAGACTTACTTATATATCATTTCTCGAACTTTATTCGAGAATACTTTCAAAAAAAGGAAAAATATATTTCAAAACAGATAACAGGGGGCTTTTCGATTTCTCGCTTGAGCAGTTTGAAAAATCACCGTTCAAAATAGTTTATTCAACATATGATCTTCACTCGTCGGATATGAACAAAACAAATATAGAAACCGAGTATGAGCGTAATTTCACCGAAAAAGGTTTTAAGATAAATATGCTTATTGCGGAAAATAATAAATAAGACCAAAATTCCGCGCCTTCATAATATGTGTATTGGGAAGAAATTCTCAAAAACGAAGTATGAAGGAAAAACGATGAAAAGAATTTGTATTATCTCAGACGATAAGCGCTATATAACCACAAGAGATCTCTTTCTCAGAAACGGATACGAATGTGAAATTTCATCCGCATCATCTTTTCACGGGGCAGATGTTATTATTCTTTCCGTAAAAGACGAATTGTCCGACAGAGAACTTCAGACTGTATTTTCCTTAGAAAACGGAGTCAAGGCGGTATTCTGCGGTAACGGAGAACGCATAAAGAACTTTTACGGCGGATTCATATATGATTACTCAAAAGACAAGAGTTTTGTAATGAAAAATGCTTTTCTTACGGCTGAGGCGGCAAGAATATTGACCTCACAACTCACAGGTGAATCGCTTTTCGGTAAACGCGCATTTGTTATCGGTTACGGCAGAATAGGAAAATTTCTCTGCAGGGAACTTAAAAATTGCGGCGCCGCGGTTTATGTATGGGCAAGACGCAAAGAAAGCATTTCCGAGGCTGAACTTTCGGGCGCAGTGTTTCGGGGCAGAGAGAGCATAGCGGGAGATAATTACGATTTTATATATAATACCGTTCCCGAAATTATAATTCCCGGGTATCTTACCGATAAGGTCGGAGGCACGACGTTTGCAATGGAACTTGCTTCCTCTCCGGGAGGTTTTGAAGATAAATCCTTCGCCGAAAAAGCGCCGGGGCTCCCCGGTAAAATACTTCCGGTAAGCGCCGGACGGGTAGTTTTCGATACGGTATACGGCGTTCTTTCCGATATGGCTTCGGGAAAGGATGAAACTCTATGATAGGATACGCATTCTGCGGTTCCTTCTGTACTCACAAAAAGAGCATAGAGGAACTTAAAAAACTTATATCACATGGCTATGACATCTTGCCGATAATGAGCGAAAATGTCTATTCGACAGACACAAGGTTCGGCAGAGCATCCGAACTTATTGATACAGTAGAGGCGCTCACTCAAAAGAAAGTAATTCACACTATAAAAGATGCCGAGCCGCTCGGACCGAAAATTGCGCTTGATGCGCTGATTATCTGTCCTTGTACCGGCAATACGCTTGCAAAAATATCCGCAGGGATAAGCGATACTGCCGTAACAATGGCTTCAAAGGCACATTTAAGAGCCGACAGACCGACGGTTATCGCCCTTTGCTCAAACGATGCACTTTCGGCAAATTTACAGAACATAAGCGCTTTAATCGAGAGAAAACACATATATTTTGTTCCGCTTCATCAGGATGATCCCGAGAAAAAGCCGCACTCTCTCGTTTCAGAGTTCTCTCTTCTTGAAAAAACTCTCGATCTTGCAATGAAATCAAAACAGATTCAACCGTTATTTATATAAAAAATCGGAATTTTTAAAATACGCGTGTGGAGGAAGTAAAATGAAAAAGGTTGATGAAAAACAGACAAACAGACTTATAGCGACAGCACTCAATATATTGTTGCAGCTCGTCATTATTTGTCTGATACTTCTGTATTTCAATGAACTTTTCGTTTATTACTATTTTATCTCCTTTGGCTTGGCTATTATATTTTCAATCGGCGTAATAAACAAGAAGACAAATTCGGGGTATAAGATTGCATGGATCATTATTCTTCTGGCAGTACCTATTTTCGGCGTGGCACTGTATATAATGCTCGGCGGCGGTATCCTCAAGACGAGAATGGGCAAAAAGATGCTCAAAATTACAGAGGATATAAAGGATAATCTTTCCGGCGGGGATGATGTGACTTTTGATGACGAATATGCAAAAATGCAGTCGGAGTATATAAGAAAATATTCTTACTCACCCCCTGTCAGAAATACAAGATGCAGATATTTTACCGGCGGAGAGGCATATTTTGAAGCGCTGCTCGAGGATCTTAAATCCGCCCAAAAGACTATCTACATGGAGTACTTCATAATAAAAGAGAGTTATATGTGGAGTAAAATAGCCGATATACTTGCAGATAAAGCTTCAAAAGGCGTTGATGTAAGAGTTATTTACGACGGAGTCGGCAGTATGGACCGTCTCGGAAAGGCTGAAATAAAAAGGCTCAGAAAGGCCGGGATAAAAATAAAGGCATTCAATATTTTCGTCCCTATAATATCCGCAATTCAAAACAACCGCGACCACAGGAAAATATGCACGATAGATTCAAAGGTTGCGTATTGCGGAGGTATAAATCTGGCCGACGAGTATATAAACAGAGGTAGCAGGTTCGGTCATTTCAAGGATAGCGGAATAGCCCTTTACGGTGAGGCAACTTATAATTTCGAAGTGTTCTTCTTAACGCTCTGGAAATATGTTTCAGGCGAGGAAGTGTCGATAAAAAAGCAAGAATACGAGCAGTTTGACGAGGGAATATATCAGCCGTACACTGACAGCCCGATAGATGCGGAATATATAGGCAAAAATATTTACATGAACATAATATCAAAGGCAAAGAAGTATGTCTATATAAGCACTCCGTATTTTGTTGTTGACGACGAGATGCTATCGACTATAACCAACGCCGCAAAATGCGGTGTGGATGTCAGGATAATTTTACCTCATATACCGGATAAAAAAACAGTAAATCAGGTTACGAAATCGTATTATTCACGCCTTGTGGAAGCGGGAGTTAAGGTCTACGAATACAAGAGGGGATTCAATCACTCCAAAATCGTCGTTGCCGACGATACCGTCGCAACGGTGGGAAGCGTAAATTTCGATTATCGCAGTTTTTATTTAAGTTTTGAGTGCGGCGTGTGGATGTATAAATCCGAGGGCGTAAAGGGGGCACTTTCTGACTTTAACACTATGCTTGTCGATTGTATAAGAATCGACAAAGAAGCTTGCAGGACAAATATTTTTGTAAAGATTTTCAGGGCAATTCTTGCAGCCGTTGCGCCGATGTTCTGATACAAAAATCACGGTATCTCGCATACCGTGATTTTTGTATTCCGGTTAAAATCTTCCGCCTATGTCGCAAAGACCGTCAAAATCTCTCTGACGGTAATATTCATACGCGGCAATTGCCACCGAGTTTGACTGATTAAGTGAACGAAAGCCCTCTTTCATCGGGATGCGCACGCATCTTTGGCGATTCTTTTCGAGAAACTCTTCCGGTAATCCGACGCTCTCCTTGCCGAAAAACATAAATGCGTTATCTCCGTATTCTATATCTGTATATCTGTGAGAAGCCTTCTTTGTGAAACAATAAAATTCGCAATCCGGATTTTTTGAAAAGAAATCATCAAGATTTTCGTAATATCTTATATCAAGGCTGTACCAGTAATCCATGCCGGCACGTCTCAGTTTTGCATCGTCTATTCTGAATCCGAGAGGCTTTATCATATGCAGTACTGAACCCGTTGATGCGCATGTCCTCGCAATGTTTCCCGTATTCTGCGGTATTTCGGGCTCGAGAAGAACTATGTTGAGCATAAAAAACTCCTTTTGTCAAAAATTCGGGCAAAACATGCTCCGAGAGATATTGTAATACGCTTTTTGTAAAAAAACAACGATTTTTGGGAAAAAACAATGTGAAAATTTTTAAATAACTATAGAAATTCCGATCATTATATTGTATAATTAGAATGTATAACTATGGAAGGACGCTTTTTGCGAAAAAATAAAAATGGGACTTATTCAAAAAATATTCGGAACCTACAGTGATCACCAGATTAAAAAAATTATACCGATAGTCGATAAAATAGAATCTCTTGCTCCTCGCTTTGCCGACATGAGCGACGCAGATATGAGAGGGATGACTGACGAGTTCAGAGCCCGCCTTGCAAACGGAGAAACGCTTGACGATATTTTGCCGGAGGCATACGCGCTTGTCAGAGAAGCGGCAACAAGGGTGCTCGGCAAAAGACCCTTCCGCGTTCAACTTATGTGCGGCGTTCTGCTCCATCAGGGAAGAATTGCCGAAATGAAAACAGGTGAGGGTAAAACGCTTGTCGCCGTTTTACCGTCTTACTTAAACGCTCTTAAAGGCGAGGGAGTTCATATAGTCACGGTAAACGAATACCTTGCGCGCCTCGGTTGTGAGGAGATGGGAAGAGTACACGAGTTTCTCGGACTTACTACGGGACTTATAGTCCACGGACAGACAAGGGAAGAAAAGCACAAAGCATATAACTGCGACATAACGTATGGTACTAACAACGAATTCGGATTTGACTACCTTCGTGACAATATGGTTATTTACAAAGAGGACATGTGTCAGAGAGGCCACGCCTTCGCCATCGTTGATGAGGTGGACTCCATACTTATAGACGAAGCCAGAACGCCTCTTATAATATCGGGCGCGGGGCAGAAATCAACCGATCTTTACGATCGTGCCGACAGCTTTGTGCGCACTCTTAAAAAATTCGTCATCAAGGAGCTCGACCTTAAGGTAGAGCACGACGATATAATCGCCGACTACATTGTTGACGAAAAAGCAAAGAGCGCAACCCTTACAAAATACGGAATAGAAAAGGCGGAGCAGTTTTTCGGTATAGAAAACCTTTCGGCACCTGAAAATTCCGAACTTTATCACCATATACAGCAAGCTCTGAAGGCATATGGTATCATGCAAAGAGATACAGACTATGTAATAAAAGATGGTCAGGTAATAATAGTAGATACATTCACGGGTCGTCTTATGCCCGGTAGAAGATACTCCGACGGACTTCACCAGGCAATAGAGGCAAAGGAAAAGGTAAAGATACAAAGAGAAAACAGAACGATAGCAACGATAACGTTCCAGAACTATTTCAGAATGTACAAAAAGCTCTCGGGTATGACGGGTACCGCGCTTTCCGAGGAGCAGGAGTT
>CAMETB010000069.1 GCA_945936265.1 uncultured Clostridia bacterium | reverse complement strand
TCATAACGAGCGATACGGAGGAGCAAAGGCGGTCGTCGAGCATCTTTTCTATGCGCTCTTTTATGTCGCCCGAAGCACCCGAGTCGGTTTCACCGCCCGTCAGCTGCGAATACAGTTCGCCAACGCTTTTGCACTCCGAAAACCTGCGCAACCTCTCGGAATAGCTCTCCGGGCCTTCGATTGCGCGGATATTGGAGGAAGCGTACAGATATTCCGTATCTTTTATCGCCATCTTTTTGTCCTTTCTTTGAAAATCGTTTTAAGAAAACAGTTTTTCAATAACCTTTTTCTCGCAGGTTTTTCTTGCCTCGTCAACCATAAAATCAACGGAGCAATTCGTTTCCACGTCGCCGCAACGGAGTATGAAACCCCCGTTTATATCGGCGCTCTTTTCAGAGAGTTTAAGTCCGTCAATACCTGTAAGTTGCCTGTAAGCGCCGTCAAATATATCCTTTGCCGCACCGGATTTTACGTCCTTTCCGGAGAATATTATCTCATAACCGGAATCAAGTTCCGCCTCGTCTTTGCCGAAGAGAACGGAGATCTGCTCTTTGTCTTTTTTACGCTCTTTTACCGTAAATACAAGTGCGGGTATCATAAACGCGACATACTCGTTTTTCGGAAGTGAGAGTATTTTGTTCTTCGCTTCTTCAAACGCAAGATCTATCATTTCAGACTTTTTGGCAAGCAAAGTATTCCTGTAAGACGTTTCGGCGGAACTTTGCGCCCTCGCAATACAGTCTTCCTCAGCTCTTTTTGTCCTCTCGGCATATACCGTTTCCATGCGCATCATACGGTCAATCGCCTCTGATTTTACATGCGCTACTGTCATATCGGCGTTTTCGTAATACTTTTTTGCCTCGTCCTTTGCGTCCTGCGTTATTTTGTCGATTATTTTGTCAAGTCCGTTCATATCCCTCAACCTATTGTCGAAATATCGACGATAAACATGGGAAGAAGTGATACAAGAAGAGCGAAAATAGCATAAGTCTCGACAAGCGCCGCCGATACTATCGCCTTGACAAGTTCCTTCGGACGTTTTGCTATAAGGTTTATGCCGGACGCCGCAACTCTGCCCTGCGATATTCCGGATGCAAGTCCCACAAGTGCTATCGGCAATGAAGCCATAAGGAAAAACGCACCCTGCATTTGCGTGAGTGAAGCGCCGCCGCCTATAATGCCCGCCTTGAGCAATATGATAAACGCGGTTATAAGCCCGTAAATGCCCTGTGTTCCCGGAAGCGCCTGCAAAACAAGCGCAGGACCGAATTTGGTCGGATCCTCGCTAAGAAGTCCGCTTGCGCTCTCACCGACTATGCCGACGCCCTTTGCGCTGCCTATGCCGGCAAGCCCTGCGGCAAGTGCCGCGCCTATCAGAGCAAGGTTGGTGCCGGAAAAAATCTCATTTAAAAGTTCCATAATTTTTCTCCTTAACTTTTTTCTTTGTTTGTCAGTGTTACATATTTACTCTCAGGGGAAAGCACCTCGAAAGGAGTTCCGCCCTCGTCGTAAAACTTACCGAAAAATTCAATGTACTGAAGCCTGCTTGTGTGAACGAATGTGCCGAGCACGTTTATTGCCATATTGAGCAGATGCCCGAATATGAGAATTATTATCATGAGAAGGTACCCAACGACATTTGTTCCTACCATCGCCGCCATAAGATTGACAACCTTGGCAATAACCGCCGAGGCAAGCCCGAGTGCAAGTATTCTCGAATACGAAAGCAAGTCGGAGGCGTAACTCGTTATGTCGTAAAGGCTCAGGAGTCCTTTGAAGAATTTCATCAATATATTCTTCTCGTGTCTGCCCTGCGTAAGAACAAGCATCAAAACTCCGCAAATGGCAATTACCGCTCCGATCTTTGCGTTTATGGCAAGAACTCCAAGTCCGGCAAAGATGACAAGCCAGCTGCCTATATCGAATATTGCGGAAAATACTTTTTTCTGCTTTATGAGAATGATCATTTTAAGCACCATTCCCGTGATAAGATGAACGGCGCCTATCGCAAGCGACAGAATAAGGAACGTCATAGGGTCGGTTATCGGGTCGAACCAAAGCGCTATTTTGCCGGTGGCACCGAAAAGGCTGCCGGGTAGATCGCCGAAGTACCCGCCCGTCAGAATGCCGGCAAAGATACAGGAAATTCCGCATATCCCGAACATCTGAAAGAACTTTTTCATAGTGCCTTTCGGATAAAGAAGTTTTATCGCCGCGAAACAACCCAGTGACAAAATAAGACCGTATCCCACATCGGCAAACATGAAACCGAAGATTATGACGTAGAATATGCTCATTATAAACGTAGGATCAAAGGTCTTGTATTTAGGGAGTGAATAGAGTGAAACCACAGGCTCAAAGCAGCTTGCAAACTTGTTGTTTTCAAGAAGAACGGGAACATCGTCGTTCTCCGATGGCTCCGAAAACTCATATGCGCAGACAGTTTTGTCAAGCGTCTTTTGTGCTTTTGGCACGCAGGAGTCCGGTATCCAGCCGTTTATTATGCATATCGGACCCGATTTTAACGCTTTCTTTTCAGCGTTCAACCTGACAAGTTCGGTAGACACTATATCGTGAAGGATTTCAAGTTGTATCTCCGTGCCAACCATGAAGGCTATTTTTTCTTCAACAGACGATATTTCTTTTTCAACCCGGACAATTGATTGCTCGACTTTTTTTGCCTCGTCTTCCGCGTATGATAAAGTCGGATCAAATGATACAGGGGTAAATCCCTTTGCATAAAGAGATCTCATAACACTTTCCGTATCTTCCTTAAAAGTCACCGCGCACACATAGGATGCATGCTCATCGGAGGAGACAAGTTCAATATGCGCCCTTCTGTCAAAATCTATCGAAGATAAAACATCGTTCATCTTGATTTTAGGACCCATGACTCCGATATTTATATCGGTATGTGCGGTTTCTTTCAAGCCAAGCGGCAAATGATAAGTATCACGCCACGGGGAAAGTGATGCAAGTTCAGACCTTAGCGAAGCATATTCTTCCCGCTTTGCCGAGAGCTGATTTGAAAGAGAGGTTATTTTGTTGAGTTTTCGCATCGCAATGTCGTATCTTCCGGCGTTCATAAACTCATCCATATCTACATTTTCGGGAGGTGCAAAAAGCCTTTTTCTCGGTCTTGCCGGATCTTTATACGGCTCCCACTTTTTTGAGTCATAAAACGACAGAAGATCGATAGCCGCATTTATTCTGGAAATGAGCTTATTGCTCTCTGCGATTTTTCCGTCGACTTCGGCGATTTTTTCAAATCCGTCCGTTTCATCGCTCTGCCTTATATCCACGCAGGAGAGCCACATAAGATGTTTTACCGTATCGTCAACCTCTCCCGTCGGGCAGATAACGGTAAGCCTTTTCATCTCGCTTACTGCCATGACGATTTTATCTCCTCTGTTATGATATCGACAGCGCCTGCCATTCTGGCTCTTGCGTCGTTTTCTATTTTCATTGCTTCTCTTCCGGCGTCCTTATTTCTATCGGTAATAATTAAGGATGCCTTCTCTTCGGCAAGAGAGAGATTTTCCTTAAACTCTTTTTCAAGGCGAATCTCTTCGTCCTCAATGACTTTTTTTGTTTCCTCTGTTGCCGTATCTATTCTGTACTTGGATTCCGCCTGGGCATTTATAACAAGTTGCGCCCCGTTTTCTTCCGCTCTTTTTATCTCTTTTATTGCGTCTTCAATCACTTCGGTTTCCTCCTTTTCCTGTGTTATGGATTTATTTTCCCATAGATGTATTTTACCACATTGAAGTCGTTAATTCAATGAAAATCGCTCTTTATTTTATATTTTCGTGCGTTTGTATATCCGAAATCCGATATTCTTTCAACTTTTTGTAAAAACGGACAAGTTAAATCCCCTTTTTATAGGCTTGCATCCTTTTTTTGTATGCATTCAATATGCAATTTTCCTTGCCTTATTTATCTGACTTTTCAATGTTTTGGTGTAAAATTCGGTTGCACGCTTGATTTACTCGCAAAAGTATGCTAAAATGATTTTATATTCGCCGGAAGGAGTGCCGTTTATGTATCTTATTATTGCCGAAAAACCTTCGCTTGCAAGAAATATAATCGCAGGTATCGCCGGATTGCAAAGTGAGCCGATGAAAAAGTGCAACGGTTACTTTGAAGGTGGCAACTATATAGTTTCATGGGTTTTCGGTCACCTCTTTTCTCTTGCGGATATAGAGGAATACACCGGTACTGAGGGCGCAAGATGGTCGATGGACACTATCCCCTGCTTTCCCGAAAAGTTTAAGTTCAATCTGAAGCGCGGAGCCGACAAAAAAGTTGATTCAGGTGTAAAAAAACAATTCGATACCATAAAATATTTATGCAACAGAAAAGATGTTGACACCATAGTAAATGCAGGAGACTCCGACAGAGAGGGAGAAATAATAGTGCGCCTCTGCGTCAGCCACGCAATACCCGACGGTCAAAAAAAGTTCGTCCGCCTATGGCTCCCCGACCAGACGCCCGAGACGGTGAAGCAAGGTCTTTGTGACTTAAAAGATGAGAGCGAATACGAATCACTGGCGTCCGAGGGCTTTGCAAGAACGTATATAGACTGGCTTTACGGAGTAAACCTCACCCGTTTTGCCACGCTTAAAACGGGCAAACTTTTAAGAGTCGGCAGAGTAATTGTTCCCATAGTGAAAGCAATCTATGACAGGGATATGGAAATAAAGAATTTCAATCCCGAAAAATATTATGTGATGTCCTCGCACGAAAAGACAAACGGCGAGTTTGTCGATCTTACATCAAAACAAAGATTTACAAAGGAAGAATATGAAAAATGCCTTGGAGAGTGTCTGAAGTACAACTCGGCACAAGCCGTTGTCACCTCGGCAAAAAAGAAAAAGGACACGCTTTTCCCGCCGAAACTTTTCTCTCTTTCCAAGCTCCAGAGTCATCTCGGGAAAAAGTACAAAATGTCAATGGATGAGTCGCTCTCCATAGTGCAGAAACTCTACGAGGAGGGATATGTCACCTATCCGCGTACAAACTCAGAGTATCTCGCGACGGCGGAACAGGACAAGATTAAATCAATCATTGCAAACATAGCCAAAATAAATTATCCCGTAAAGTTCAGATTTTCAAAAAGTATTTTCGACGATTCCAAGATAGAATCTCACTCCGCACTCACCCCGACATATAAAATACCGAACCCCGCCTCTCTTTCCGAAAAGGAAAAACAGGTTTATTCGGCTATTTTCAGAAGATTCGTTGCGGTTTTCTGCTCCGAGGATTGTATTGTTGAAAGAAACGAAATAAAGATAAAGCTCGGCGATCTCGAAGAATTTGCCCTCAAAGGAACGGTAATTCTCGAAAAAGGCTGGACGAAATTTGACGATTACACTCAAAAAGACAAGATTCTGCCCGCTCTTTGCGAGGGAGATAAGGTAAATGTGAATTTTCAGCCGTGTGAAAAGGAGACAACGCCGCCGAAGCACTACACGATAGAAACGCTCAACAACTACCTTAAAAATCCGTTCAAGGACGACAAGGAAAATGCGCCGGAAGGTGACGAGGAGGAATATCGTGCTGTTTTTGAAGGACTTGAACTCGGGACGGAAGCGACAAGAACCGGCATCATAGAAAACGCAAGAAAAAGCGGCTATATTTCATTGAAGAAAGACTCTTACTATATTATGCCAGACGGAGAATATCTTATTGATTCACTCTCTGAGTTAGGCATAATTATGGACAAATATAAGACATCCGAGCTGGGCAAAGCACTGAAAAAGGTTTTCAGAGGCGAGATGAGCGTTGACGACAGTGTAAAACTTGCCGAATCCGAAATAAGCGATATTTTCAATAAATCCAAAGACGCAGCTATAGAACACGACACAAATATAGGTGTTTACGGCGAGGTTGCAGGCTCCTGCCCATTGTGCGGCGCAGATGTTATAAGAACCAAGTTCGGCTACGGTTGCTCGCGGTACAAAGACGGATGCCATTTTTCAATAAGCAAGACGATATGTTCCCGCCCCATCTCGATTTCAAATGTAAGAATGTTGCTCGAGACCGGCAGAACAAGCAAAATACAGGGCTTTATCTCCAGAAACGGAAAGAGTTTTGACGCCGTTCTGAAACTTGAAGACGGAAAAGTCGTTTTCGATTTTCCCGACAGTAAGGGCGCTCCCCGCAAGGTTTCACCTCCTAACAAACCGTCGGGACAGAAAAACACCTCATCGTCAAAGTCCGCAATTAAGTAAACGGGCGGATAAGAAAACTGCAGACCCCAAAAGCCGTGAGGAGTGTGGATAAAACCACACAAAATTTCAGAATTCCCATTAACCGAAAGGATATATTTATGGAAAGAGTATCAAAAAACAATTATTATCTTGATATTGCCCAGACAGTTTCGGAAAGAAGCACTTGCTTAAGGAAAAGGTACGGCGCGATAATAGTCAAAAACGACACAATAGTATCAACAGGCTATAACGGCGCGCCGAGAGGCAGAAAAAACTGTACCGATCTCGGCACGTGCATAAGAGAAACTTTAAGTATTCCGAGAGGAGAAAGATACGAGCTCTGCCGCAGCATACACGCAGAGGCAAACGCCATTATCTCCGCATCGCGTGAGCAGATGCTCGGCGCTACCGTTTACATATGCTGCACTTCTCCCGTCGACGGTTCGATAATAGGCGGCACGAACAGTTGCATGATGTGCAAGCGGATGATAATAAACGCAGGAATATCAAAAGTTATAATAAGAAATACACCTACCGAATATTCCGAAATAGATGTTTCCGACTGGATAGAAAACGACGATAGTTTAAGCGGAGTTTTCGGATATTAAAAGCGTTTTTGAAAATATGGAAGCAAATAAAGATGTAAAGATTTTCTCTCTGCCCGAATATGACGGAGAAGAAGTTTCAGATGAAGATATAAGAGCGCTCGCCAACATAGAATCAGCATGCTTTTCGTCCCCCTGGAAAGAGTCGTCTTTTCGTGATTCTCTCAAAAACAGAAACACTGTGTGGCGCTTTTTTCTTGCAAAAGATAAAAACGGCGCAGTCGGATACGGCGGAGTTTACTCCGTTATCGACGAGGCTTTTATAACGAATATTGCCGTTATGCCTGAGTTCAGGAGAAGAAAAATAGCGTCATTGTTGCTGGAGTGTATAATTTCATACTGTAAAAGATACGCTGTAAAGCGACTTATGCTTGAAGTGCGTATCTCAAACGACGCTGCAATTTCATTATACCGTAAATTCGGCTTTACCGTTGACGGTATAAGCAAGAATCACTATTTTGCGCCGACAGAGGACGCATATCTTATGTCGCTTACGATTACAGACACTCTGTGATATATTTTCAGAATTTTATTTTACGAGGCTTAAAATGTATATACTCTCTTTTGAATCCTCCTGTGACGAAACCGCCTGTGCGATATGTGAAATGAGCGACACATCACGGACAATAAAATCGAATATAGTGGCGTCGCAGGTCGATACGCACGCTCTTTACGGCGGCGTTGTGCCTGAGATTGCA
>CAMETB010000068.1 GCA_945936265.1 uncultured Clostridia bacterium | reverse complement strand
ACGAAAAGCCTCCCTTGCGGCAGGAGCAAGCCCCTGCCCTACGAAAAACCGTTACCTTTTTACAAACAGACCGTCGGGGACGCCGGTCCCTACAGTACGTCGAGGGGTGAATAAGACGCTACGAAAAAGTCATAAAATGAAGAAATTCGCAAGAATTTCAACCTTATTATTTTTCTCATTTACTGTTTTTGCAAAAAGTAGGAGGCGGATTTACACCCACCTCCATTTATTTTTGGGGAAACCGACTTTTTCGGTGTCGTTAGTAGGGGTTCCCCAAAACGAGTGCGCGAGTTTTGGGGGTTCCCGTAGTAGGGGTTCCCCGAAAAATGTATCACATTTTTTGGGGGTTCCCGTAGTAGGGGTCCTCAAAAAGTGCTTCACACTTTTTGGGGTTCCCGTAGGGCAGCCCCTATCTTGATATTCCGTTGAAATTACACATAGCGTCCTCGATTTTGCCGTTTAGCATAAGCTCAAGGGCGCAAGGAACACATTCGATAATACCGAAAAGGTTTTTTTCAAGCTCTTTGGGTATTCTGCCGAGCACCCAGTTTACCATATCGGCGTCGGGAGCAGGGAGCTTGCCTACGCCTATCTTTATTCTCGGGAAATTTTCCGAATCAAGATGAGAAATTATACTTTTTAAGCCGTTATGGCCTCCTGCGCTCCCGTTTCTTTTTATGCGCATTCTTCCAACGTCAAGCGACACGTCATCGGATATTATTATCACGTTTTCGGGCGGTATTTTGTAAAACGATGATGCCGCTCCTATTGCCTCGCCGGAATTGTTCATAAATGTTTGCGGTTTCATAACAAGAACACTAACCCCTGCGATATCTGCCTCGCAGGTAAGAGCATTGAATTTTAATTTGTTACATTTTATGCCGTATTTCTGACAGAGGTAGTCGATACAGAGAAAGCCCGCATTATGTCTTGTAAATGTATATTCCTCTCCGGGATTGCCGAGTCCTGCCACAATATGCGACACTTTGCCGCTTGTTTTCCCGGAAGAGCCTATTTTTTTGAACAGTTCAAAAATGTCAGCCATATTTATTGGTTTCTCTTTCTTCTCGTTGCCCATCCCTCATGATTGGACTGATATTCTCTTGCTATGGCAAGCGCACCGGCAGGCACGTCATCGGTTATTGTCGAGCCTGCGGCGGTAAACGCACCTTTCCCTATAGTTACGGGGGCAACAAGATTTGTATTACATCCTATAAATGCGTCGTCGGCAATTTTACATCTGTGCTTGCTGTTGCCGTCATAGTTTACCGTGACTACTCCGCAACCGAAGTTTACTCTTGCGCCGACGTCGCTGTCGCCTATATAAGTGAGATGCGAAGCGTGAGTGTCGTTTCCTATTGTAGAATTTTTAATTTCCACAAAGTCGCCGACTTTTACACCCGAGAGCAGATGAGAGTTCGGCCTTACATGGCAGAACGGTCCGATTTTTACATTGCTCTCAAGCGTAGAATCGTAAATCTGAGTGGAATTAACGACACACTCCGCACCGATTTCCGAATTTGATATAACGGAGTTAGGTCCTATTATGCAATTTTCATGTATTCTGCACCACGGTCTTATCTCTGTGCCCGGCAGTATTGTAACGCCTTTTCTTATTTCGGAGTTCGGGGATACTATTATTCCGTCGCGTAGCTCTATATTCACTCCGCTCATTACAAGATAGTCGAGAAATTCCTCTCTGTATCTTGCTACTCTGCGGTAATACTCCATTCTGTCGGACGGTATGGCGGTTTCACCTTCGAGAAAAGACTTACACTCGCATTTTGCCCCGCAGTCGCCTATATGGGCTATAAAGTCGGCAGGGGAGGAAATATCGCCCTCACCCACCATCTGACCGGTACCTATAACCGCATAGAGATTGCGCTTGCTTCCCACGGTCGCATATCCGAGTTCGCTCTCGTAAACATAGGAAACAGCGCCTTCAATATCCTTGTTTTTTGCTAAAAATGCACACGGGGAGGCGAAAACTACCATGTCATCAAGTTCAGGCTCTATTTCGTTTATCGCCCCGTTGATTTCAAAAGTTGACGCACGGACAAATTTTACATCCATGTCGAGTTTGTTTGCCGCATCCATAAACTTTTTGTAAGTGTGTTCGTAAAGTGGCGCAAAAAACAGTTCTTCGGACACTCCCCCGGCAAAAAATCCCGAGTTATCGTTACATATGACTATAAACAGTTGTTTCATTCGTTTCTCCTTGAAAATCCGTATTGTAAGAGATAATTTATCGGAGTGCTTACAAAAACTCCGCAGGGACAGTATAGCACAAAACCCCGCTTATTTCAAGCACAACGCATAAAATCTTCAAAAATACTTTACAAACAAGAATGAGTTTGATATAATATCTTTAATAATAAAATTTTGGGGGTAAATCCTTTAATGTATAAAAAAACGGAAAGGACAATACTTTTAAGTCCGCTCTCTCTTATTGTATGCGCCGCTCTGGCGGCACTGACAATATCGGTATCTGTATTTCTTGCAGTTAAAAATCCCGGGAGCAGAGCCGTCATCGTGATTTTTGCCATAGCCGTATATATCGCTCTTTGCGCTTTTGCAATAGGTATTATAAATGCGATTCAGGAAAGGTATGAGGTAAAAAGACCATCGGGGCCTGTACTCGGCTCAATTATGTATGATACCATCAATTTTTCTGCCGAGCCTGCGCTTATATGTGACGAAACCGGTAAAATAATATGGTTCAACAAGGCGACGCAAACAGCCTCCGGCTCTTCGTCGTCAATTCTCGGCTCAAAAATAGGTAACATAATTTCAAGTCAGATAAGAGATGTGACCATAGACGACAAGAAACATGAGTTCCACACTACTCTTGGCGGTAAAAATTACACTATAGAGAGAACGAAGATAAGAAGTTCCGACAAGATTTATTTTCTTCTTATGTTCAGGGACGTTACGAATTTTGTCAATCTTAAACAGTTTGTGAAAAACAACGAAAAGGTTGTATCATACATTATGGTTGACAACCTTGAAGAACTTTTGCAATTCGAGCAGGAAAGATACAGAGAAGCGGCGGCGAAGATTGAGAATCTTATAAGAGAGTGGGCGTCTTCCTGCGGCGGTATTGTCAAAGAATATGAGAGAGACAAGTATCTTTTCATATTCAAATCCGAAGATCTCGATAAATTCATACAGGACAGGTTCGATATTCTTGATAAAGTCCGCGATATAAGGGTCGGAACGGGAAACATATCCGTTACGATATCCATAGGCGTTGCAAAGGTTAAGGGCGAGCTTGCCGATAAGGAAAAGGCGGCTCATATCGCACTCGATATGGCTTTGCAAAGGGGAGGAGACCAGGCGGTTGTCAAGTATGACGAAACGGTCGATTTCTACGGAGGGAGGACAAACTCAATCCACAAGAGAACAAAGGTAAAGGCAAGAGTTATATCGGACGAACTTGTTACGCATATGGCAAACGCGGGAAATGTTCTTGTAATGGCGCATAAGTATCCCGATTATGACGCATTCGGAGCGTCTGTCGGAATAGCACGGCTCGCCATGTTCTGCGGAGTGCGCGTAAACGTTGTTACAAGCCCGAAAGACCCCAACATAAAAAGGTGCATGAAACTCTTTGACGACGATGACTCTTACAAGGGCGTTTTCGTAGACGCGGCGCAGGGGCTTGACCTTGTGCGCTCGGACACTTTACTCGTAATAGTCGATGTAAATAACAAAGCAATGTTCGAATCAGAGGATATTGCGAACAATGTATCGAATATAGTTATAGTGGACCACCACAGAAAAACGGCGGAATTTGACCGTCCTATTCTCATCCCATATATTGAGCCGGCTTCTTCCAGCGCTTCGGAACTCGTATCTGAAATGCTTGAACAGAGCCTGCCGCCGTCAACTCTTCATCATTCTGAAGCCAATATGCTCCTTGCGGGAATTTCTCTTGATACCAAGCAATTTACAAAAGGCACGGGAACGAAAACATATGCCGCAGCCATGTATCTTCGTGATAACGGCGCTTCATATGAGGATATTCAGGATCTTTTCAAGACGAATATAAGAGATTATAAGCAGGAGGCGGCATTCGGCGAAAAAGTAGAGATATACCGGCACTGTATGGCTATAGCGGTAAACCCCAACGGCGAGTCGTCTTTTGACAGGGTACTTGCCGCAAGAGTTGCCGACAATCTGCTTATGGTTGAAGAGGTTGCGGCGTCGTTTGCGCTCGTTCTTATAGACGACACGGTTCATATTTCCGCGCGCTCAAACGGCACCATAAACGTTCAGCTTATACTCGAGGCGCTCAAAGGCGGCGGACGCTATGATGCGGCGGGCGCGCAGATTAAGGCGGCATCGGTTCAGGACGCTCTCTTACAACTTAAAAAAGCAATAGACAATTATCTCGATCCGGAGGATTAAAATGAAGGTAGTATTATTACAGGATGTAAAATCACAGGGTAAAAAAGACCAGATAATAGAAGTGTCGGACGGGTATGCAAGAAACTTTCTTTTTCCGAAGAAACTTGCCGCTCCCGCAGACGCAAAAGCCGTTAACGACATAAAGAACAGGCAGAGCTCCGAAAACTTCAGACGAGAGACGGAGCGTGCGGAGGCAAAGGCTCTTGCCGACAGAATATCCTCGCTCACGGTAAAACTTACGGCAGACGCAGGCGCGGACGGAAAGTTTTACGGTGCCGTAACGTCGAAGGATATTGCCGAGGGACTGAAAAGCCAGCATGGAATAGATATAGACAAGAGAAAAATAGTTCTTGCATCACCGATAAAGACATTCGGGGTTTACAAAACCGATATAAAACTTCTTTCAGACATAACGGCAAAACTTACCGTGTCGGTAACGGAGAAATAAGATGGAAGAATTCGACAAAAAGTTACCGTTTTCCCTAGATGCGGAGCAGTCAGTTCTCGGCTCTATACTTATTGACCCGAACAAACTCGGCGATGTCTCGCAGATAATAGGCTCGGACGACTTTTATGTTGACGAGCACAAGGAAATATTTTCAAAGATGCAGAGTTTCAGCCTTCAAAGCCGCAATATAGACGTTGTTACGCTTATTGACGAACTGCTGAAGGATGGGGTTTACCCCGATGAAGCTACGGCGAGAACATATATAAAACTTCTTGTAAGCATAGTACCGGGCAGTGCAAACGCAAAGGATTATGCGAAAATAGTCAAGGAAAAAAGCACTTTAAGAAAGCTTATAAATGCCGGCGAGGAGATAGTGAACAGCGCTTATTCCGCACAGGACGATATATCTTTGCTTGTCGACAGGGCGGAGCAGTCAATATTCGAGATAGCATCGGGCAATGAGAGCCGTGACTTTGTACACATAAAAGAGGCAATCATAAAAACTTACGCTCATCTTGACGAGTTAAAGGGCGGAGCGACTGAGGATGTTGTCGGAGTAAAGACGGGATTTTCCGATCTCGATCAGGTCTTAGTCGGGCTCGGCAAAGGAAATCTCATAATAGTGGGTGCACGCCCCGGTATGGGTAAAACTTCTTTCTGTCTCAATATTGCAAGCAACATTGCAATGAGAACAAAAAAATCGGTTTGCATTTTTTCGCTTGAAATGTCCGATGAGGAACTTGTTTCGAGAATGCTCTCGTGCGAGGCAATGATAGATTCGAAAAACCTGAGAACAGGCGTGATAAGTCCGGACGAGTGGGAAAAACTCGCTAAGGCGGCGTCACGGTTATCGGAGACGAATATTTACATAGACGATACCACAGGCATAGGGCTTACCGCAATGAAGGCAAAGCTGAGAAAAATCAAGAATCTCGGTCTTGTCGTTGTCGATTACCTTCAGCTTATGGAATCGGAAAACAAGCGTAAAGACGGTAGCCGTGTAAATGAAATAAGCGATATTTCAAGAGGGCTTAAGATTCTTGCAAAAGAACTCGGAGTACCCGTTATAGCATGCTCGCAGCTTTCAAGAGGCGCGGAGAAGGAAGGAAAAAAGGAAGGTTCGAGAAAGCCGATGCTCTCCGACCTCCGCGATTCCGGTGCTATTGAGCAGGATGCGGATATGGTAATATTCCTCTCCCGCGA
Organism: uncultured Clostridia bacterium; assembly: GCA_945936265.1. Classification (GTDB taxonomy): domain Bacteria; phylum Bacillota; class Clostridia; order Oscillospirales; family CAG-272; genus RGIG2000. The sequence goes on along the minus strand of CAMETB010000068.1, from coordinate 1,505 downwards.
CTACTATGGGGAAGACCCCGAAAAGAAAAAACTCGTTGACGTTATCGTTGCAAAAAACCGTCACGGTTCCGTTGATACGGTACAGATGAGCTGGCTTGCCCAATACACCAGGTTTTCATGCCTTAACACGATACTTAAAGAAGGAGGAATCTGAGGCTCCGGTTTCCGTTTTACTTTTCCTGAAAGTGTAAAATCAGACACTTGTGAGGGAAAAACGGAATAAAGGTCTGAAAATATTATGAAGAATAACTACGAAAGTCCCGTCGATATGTTACTCGACGACGACTGCTGTGACAATATAATTCTCGTTGACGAAAACGGTAAGGAAACGGAGTTTGAACAACTTGCCGTAATTCCTACCGACGAATATGATTATGCCGTTTTGCAACCGGTAACAAATATGGACGGAGTGGCGGATAACGAGGTACTCGTTTTCTTAATCGACACCGATAATGACAGGCTCGTGCTTGAAAAGGACGAAAAAATCGTAAAAGAAGTATTCGACGAATTTCAATCACTACTTGAACAGCAGGATATGAAAAATCAATAATAAATAATGAAAGATAAATAGTTGGAAATTAGGGCGGGGGCTTGCTCCCGCCGCAAAGCATAAAATGCGTAGTGAAGACTTACACCTTTTCACTTTTCACTATTACTTATTACTTCTCCTACTAGGACGGAGTGTATGATTTTTTACTTATAAAGGCTTACCGAGCGACAAACCGTTTATCACGGTGTCGCTCTTTGGCGATATATTTTTATTCTGAAGGGAAGGGAAAACATGGAATTCAATGTAAACAGTCCGATAATTTTTGTAATGGTCGGCATAATAATAGCCGCCGTTCTCGGACAGTCCGTATTCTTTCTCGTTCGCGCGCTGAAAAGAGCAAACGAAAAGGGAATGGACAAACAGATGTTAAAAAAGACTATTACATCGGCGGCTCTTTTCACTATTGCACCCGCAATAGCGATACTTGTCGGAGTAATATCGCTCTCAAAGAGTCTCGGTGTGGCTCTGCCTTGGTTAAGGCTCTCCGTAATAGGTTCGCTTACTTACGAAACTACTGCCGCAGCCTCAGCACTCGGCGCACTTGGATTAGGCACAGGAGAAACTATTTCCAATCCGTCCGATTTTGTAACGGTCGTATGGGTAATGACGGTGGGAATTATAATAGGTCTCATTATAGTGCCTGTATTTACGAAGAAGATAAAAAGCGGAGTTGACAAGATTGAGAGCAAGGATAAAAAATGGGGAGACATATTTACAAATGCTCTCTTCCTCGGTATGATATCCGCATTTCTCGGATACGTTTTCTGCGACGTTACCGACGTGTTCAAAGGCACAACGGCAGGTCTTGTCCCCGTTCTTGTAATGTTTGTTTCCGCAGTTATCATGGCAGTATGCGGACTTTTGTCAAAGAAATTGAAACAGAGATGGATAACGGATTATGCTTTGCCCATAAGTCTTATTTGCGGCATGGCGGTGGCGATTCCGTTTACCGCAT
>CAMETB010000067.1 GCA_945936265.1 uncultured Clostridia bacterium | reverse complement strand
CAACCCCGAGACATACAATCCTATTTCTATGAAGTATGCACATGAGAATATCGGCAAAGAGAAAAAGCAAGAACAAATAAAAGGGCAGCAAAAAATAAATCTTCCATTTGACGAAGATTGGAAAAATATGGAATGCCCGTTTTAAGGTGAAAATATGATATATTGCAAAAACGAAACAAAAGAAAACACAAAAGACGAATTCATTTGCAGCCGTTGCAAAAGTATTTATACAGGATTTGAAAGAGTAAAAATAGAAGACGGGGAAAAAGAATATTACGAAACAGAACTCGAATATTGCCCCTCATGTGGGGCAAAAGTAATTATTGACGAGAAAGAAGACATAAAAGACTTATTAAAATATAATCGTATAAAATCTTTGAGAGATACCGCGACGGAAATGCGGATTTCTTACCCGGAATTACATCTTATAGAAAACGGAAAAGTAAAACCGAAGAAAGAAACGATAAAGAAAATCTGTAAATATTTTAACGTGGATTACAAGGAATATCTATGAACGATTTAACGCCGATACAAGCATATATAAAAGAGAATTTCTCTGAAAATTCATGCGAACTTATGAGAGATTTAAATTTAATGCTTGTGCCGTGCGTGAAGATACCGACAACCGAATCGGGAATGAAAGAATTCAATCATATATTAGAACTTGCAGAAGAAAGCGGACTTGAAAACGTGATTGAATTTTCCCGCTCGGGGGGTGTTACCGTTCGGAGAGATAAAATTCGTCGCGGAGTCGGTTTGCGTGTTTTGTCTTCCGTTTTAGAACTAGTAATAGTGGATTTTCCTCGGTGTATAAGGTTTCAATTCAGAAGCGAAAGCCAAAAAAAGGGTCTTGATATATCGGGGAGAAAAGCGTTTTCAGAATTTAAAAAGGTTTGCCGTCGTTTTGGCGTGGATCTCGAAGACTACGCGATTGAAGACGGGGAAGAGATTAAAAAACAAATTCCCGCCCCTCTTATCGGTGTTATAAAAGCAAAGCTTGGTGTATTATACGAAGGATGCCACCACATAGATTTTCACTCTGCCTATATGGGCGCTCTCGCGGAAACGGGCGAGCCGTTCAGAATGATTGTAGATTATATTTACAACAAGAGAGAAAAGGAAGAAAACGAAGAAAAGAAAAATCAGTGGAAAGCCGTACTTACAAATACGTTCGGGTATATGCAAAGCAAAATCGCTGGGTATCGCTGGGCACATTTTTCGCTTGAAATGATTAAAAGAACAAGAGAAAAACTTTTTGACATTGAAGAAAGGCTTGAAAAAAGCGGAAGAATACCATTATTTTTTAATACGGACGGCATATGGTACGCGGGCGAGATATACCACGGAGAAGGCGAAGGGAAAAAAGCGGGAGAATGGGAAAATAACCACGAAAACGCGAAAATATACTTTAAATCACCCGGTTGCTATGCATTTGAAGAGAACGGAGTTTTTAAACCCGTATGCAAAGGAAGGTATAAATTTGATAGCATAAAACCAAGAGATAAATGGACGTGGGAGGATTTTTTCAAACTAGACGAATATAATACAATAGAGTTTGCGTTTGTTCCTGGAAAAGAAAAGCTAGGAAGAATTGTACAAGAATAAAATGATTGACAAAACAAAAAAACGGTTATATAATTAAAAAGAGGTGAAAAATGGGTTTCAATTACGAAAGTTATAAAAAACAGTATGAACAGCAAAAAGAATTCATGGAAAGCCGCGGATATTCTATGTGGCAGGAAATGTATACTAAAGAAGAGTATGAATTTCAGGCAACCGCGCTTGCAAACACAAGAAAAGCGAAAGGAAAGGCAAGAGGAAATATAAACAGAGACCTTGCAGCCGAGCAAAGATATGAACCATACGCCACAAACGCGAGTGCAAAAGCGATGCAAGATTTAGAGAAAGAGACTACTTTCGGACCGCAAAAGAAAATGAATGCAGCAGAAAGAGCGAAAGTAAGGATGAAAATAAGAGCGGAATTTTCGCAAGGATCCCTAGACCCGCTTTATCAGGCAATCGAAAAACGGCGCAAAGAGCTATTCGCGGAAGGAAGAACAAAATCTGAAGTAAACAGAATCATAAGTCAGGAATTTTTCGGGAGCCCCGACTAATGGCAAAAGCAATTAAAAAAATACCGCTTCGGGAAATAAAGCGGGCGCAAGAACATAGAAAGCTTGCGAGATATTACAACCTAAACAGCATTTTAGGGAATGATTGGGCAATGTTTTATCCGATAATCGGCGGAAGAAAAACGGGTAAATCGTATTCCGTTGCAGAGTTTATCGTAAAACAGAAAATAAAGCTCAAAGACGGCGTAAAAAATTACTGGATGCGGATTTCCGAAAGCTCAACGAAAGCAATGCTTGCGAATAAATGTAAAGGGTTGATAGATCCGGATTTAGTCAGAAAATACAACCTTGAATTATCTTCAAAAGATATGTACGTGCAAAACCGCGGTGAAGATTTTATGACAGTTTGCCCGCTTTCTAAATTCGGCAAACTTAAAGGCGTGGGGTTTTATGACAAAGACTTCACAGGGCAATATAACCTTATCCTTGACGAGTTCCAGCTCGAACAGGGCGAAAAGCGAACTAGCTTTGATATTTTGTATAACTTTATCGGTATGTGCGAGAATATCGCAAGAACTACAAAAAACAAAATCCGCGTGTTTCTTCTCGGCAACACCCTGGAAGAAGCAAGCACGATTTTGAAAGCCTTCAATTTCCTTCCCGAAAAATTCGGAAGATTTTATCTTAAATCAAAGCGTTGCGTGATTGATAATATCGAACCAACGGAAGAATACCTGAAAGACCGGAAAGGTTCTATCGCGGATATTCTCGGCGGGGATGATATGAGCAACTACACAAACACTTTGAAGAGGGATACGGAACTTCTATATAAGGGAAGAACGGTAAAGCCGACGGGAATAGTGAAATTCTCAAAAAGCACTGCGGATTGGTACACGATCTGGGACGGAATCGTTATAAAGCGATACAATCGGGAAAGTCTTCCGAAAGAACTTGATTTCGCAATGCGACCGTATATAGATACGGCTTTCAATAAAGAGCGGAAGCAAAATATAATCGATATGTACGACGCAAGGGCTTTGAAATTCAACAACCTCATTACGCAATCCTATTTTCAAGGAAGCCTTGAAAGGATTCGGAAACAAGTTTAAGCCGCGACCCGTTCACCACGGGCAACGTTGTTTAATAAACCGTGATTAGTGGCACTATATAATATCTCATAAAATCGGCGCGTTCTGACGTTCGCCGAAGAGGTGCAGACTGCCGAGCGAGTAACGACCGCGTTATGTCTATATAGATTGTTCTTTTCACAAATTTATATAAAACGCTTGACAAAGCAAAAAAAGAGTAGTAAAATAAAATCAAAAGGAGAATATCAATTATGCCTAATGAAAACGAAGAAGTAAAAAACAAAGAAGTCGAATCGCAGCAAAAAAAGCCGGATGACACTACCGACTATATCGAAGCTATAAAAGAGATAAAAGAAAATAGTGTCGATAAATCGTTGTACGAAGAACTTCGAGAAAAAAACAAGCAACTAATTAAGGCTCTCGCCACCGGGCAGACCTTAGAAGAAGAGAAGAAAGAACCCGTCGATATAAAGAAACTGCGCGCGGAACTTTATAGCGAAGATAGCGATCTTTCAAATCTCGAATACGCGAAAAAAACTCTTGAACTTCGCGATGCATTGGTCGCAAGGGGAGATCGAGACCCGTTTTTGCCGTGGGGTGAAAAAATTATTCCTACTCAGCAGGACGTGGAAGCGGCTAATGGCGTTCACGATATTATTAAAGAGTGCATCGAATACGCGGACGGGGATAATGCGGTTTTTACGAACGAATTGCAACGTAGGACGATTGACGTAACATTACCAAAACGGAGGAATTAAACTATGCCAAATTTCAATGGGCAACTCAGAAGCAATGAAATCTTTGCCGCACTTTACAACATGATCATTTCGCAGCAGGTTTTCGCGGATAACATTTCCGAAACGAAATCTTCGCTTGTTGATATGTCGAGAGTGGACGGCACGCTGTACGGCGATACCAAGCTGTACTATTCGACGGACGTATTGAAGAGTACGCCTTGGCTTAACGATCAAGAAGCGGCAAATCTTCTAAATTTGTACCGCCCGGATGCACCAGAATGCCAAGCAATTTCTATTACGGAATTCCGTAAAATCTGCCTGACGGTAGACAATTACCTTTCCAAACGTGCGTGGGGAGACGAACGCTCGTTCTCGGAATTCAATACGGTTATGCTCGCATGGATAAGAGATACAAAGCGTATTTACGATGCGGCGATTTTCAATTCGTACGTAGGAACTGCGGAGAGTGCCGTAGGAAAGCAGAGTATCACTATTACTTTGCAGAAAGCAGAGGCGGCCGAAACCAACGTGGAAAAGGAAGCGCGTAACAGGCTTGACGCGCAGACGATTGCCATGAAAATGTCCAACCTTATGGTTGAACTTTCCGATTTCAGTCGAGATTACAACGACTATCAGAACCTTCGCTCGTTTGATACCGGATCTCTTATTGCCGTATGGAACAGCGAAGCAGTAAATAAGATCAACAAGCTTGACCTTCCTATGATTTTCAATTCTTTGGAAATCGACAAGAAAGGAGAATACACTCTTCCCGCGCGTTATTTCGGAACGATAAACAAAGCAGGAGGAACGGCTCCGGATAGCAACAATTCGATTCGCTCTCTTCTTGAAAAAGATTATAATGTTTCCGGAAACGTTACGCACGTATTCCCCGGGGATCTTTTGCCGGGAAAAGCGGTTTATCTCGCAAATGAAACGTATACGCAGGATAACACGATTCTTTTGAGGTAGGAACGAGCTTCTTCAACCAGCTTTCTTTAACGGAGACGAACTATCTCATTTGGGGACACAATCCGCTCGAATACCTCAAAAATTACCCGTTCATTACGGTTCGCGGCGTAGCTGCATCGTAATTGATATTCCCTCTTTAAAGCCGTTTCGTCGCGCTTCGGCTTAAAATAAAAGTGCGACACCATAAGAGGGGTTTATTATGTCTGCTATATACTGTATTTCTTACAATAATTATTTTAACAGAATAGTAAAGCGGGAAGAGACTATTTCCGCTTATTTAGGCGAGAATAATTCGAATGTAAGATACTATGAAGCAAACTTTAATTTTAACCCTAACGACGGCGCAAATGCCGTTATAACGGTAGGAAGAAGCGCAAACCCCGCGAACTCGTACGGGGATTATTTGCTTGTGGTAGAAAACGGAGAGATTGCTTCACGTTGGTTTATCCTTGACGAAGAGAGGCTTCGCGGGAAGCAGTATAGACTTAATCTTCGCCGTGATATTGTAGCGGACTACTACGGGCAAGTTTTAAATTCGACGGCTTTCATAGAAAAAGGCTTGCCGAAGTATGACAGTACGCTTATTTTTAACTCGGAAGGAATTCCTTTTAACCAAATCAAGAAAGGAGAAACACCGCTCGTAGACGAAAGCAAAATGGCGTGGATCTGTGGGTTTGTAGACAGAGAAACAGAAGCAAAAACTCTGTCAATAAATTCTACCGTTGTAGCAGATTATGAAATGTCTACGTACCGCTTCAAAGATTATTTCAATAAGGACGCGAATTCAGAAACTATAATTGATGGATATGTTTATGTGACGAACACTCAATACTCCAGTTCGCCATTCGCTTCCAAATTCGTTTTAGATCAGTACGCAAATCAAACAAATTTAGGGAACAGCACTTCAAAAGGGGATTATAAATATACAGATCAGAATGGAACACTAAAATCGTATATTCAAGAGAACGGATTAAATCTTGCAGTAAATATTTCAACAAAACACTCTTTATATGATGGAATATCTTCCGATAGTAATTACAATTCTTTGCTTTACGAAAAAGATAAGATTGTAAGAGATGGAACGGATTTCTACAAAATTGGTACAAAAATAGAAACCCACGAACAAACATACAGAATAACGGAAGATAAAGATGGAACATATCTCCTTACGTACTTAACGAATTTCATGAAGCAGTTTTCCGGATATAAAAGCGGAACACCTTATTTTGAAATTTATATTAAATACAACTCGTTGAGATTGACAAAAACACCAGTTGTAGAAGGTGAATACACAATTGATTATCCAGGAAAAACAGAAAAGATAATCAATAAAAATGCGCCTTTTGATTTATTCTGTATTCCTTTTTCCGACGACATGAAAATAAAGGTAGGGAATTTAGAATTTCAAGCAAATAAGGAATTTGCTATGAGCATAGGCAGCGAAATTGCAAGGAATCTCGGCGCGTTTTGTTATGACGTTCAGCTTTTGCCTTTCTGCCCTATGACGGGATTTACGATAGAAGACAACGGAACGACTTTCAATATCAATAGCACGGACACAAAACGAAGAACTTTTGTAAAAAACGCAAATAAAGATAACGTTTACGTGTTGTTTTGGAGTGCCGCTTCGTCTGGGACAAAAAATATTTTCAAATCAGACCAAACACCATACGCGACCGTTTCGAATAAGAAGATTGAAAACGAGTGCGATTTTTATCGTCTTGTATCTCCGAACTATAACGGACAGTTTGAATTCAGCGCAGCGAAGAACGGCGGAATACAATACTTTAATGTGGACTATACCTATCTTCCTTATTCGTCGTATATCCACGTAAACCCCAACTTCTCCGAACTCTATGGTCAGGATTTCAACGATGCACGAGGTCTTATCTGTCAAGGCGATTTTTCTATAATGTATTTATCGGATGCATGGGTGAATTATCAGATCCAAAATAAAAATTATAATAACATTTTTGATCGTGAAATTCAAAACATGGATACCATACACAGCATAGAAAACAAGCAAAAACGTATTGCCGGAGCAATAAACGCGGCGGCTACGGGTGCGGTAGTTGCGGCGGCAGGGAGCGGGATTATAGGGAAAGTTGCATCTGCCGGAGCCGGTATTATTGCAGCTGGAGCAAGCTACGCAGGAGCAGAAGCGGACATTTTATTCGGAAATAAAATATACGAAGAAAATAAAAGCTATAAAAAAGATATATTCGAGTATTCGCTTGATAATGTGAGAGCTTTGCCGAATTCAATCGCTAAAACAACGGCATACACAGAGAATAATAAAATATTTCCAGTGCTTGAATATTATTCCTGTACAGACGAAGAAAAAAACATTCTCGCGAATGAAATCGCTCAGCGAGGTATGACAATCGGATCTATCGATTATATATCGAGCTATGCTTACAACACGTGGGAATACAACGGGATTGTAGCGAGAAACTTTATAAAGGCGCAACTTATAAAGACGGATATAGAAGATAACCATATCGCCGACGTGCTCTCGACGGAACTTGCAAAAGGATTATATTTTGAGGTATAAATATGGGATTGATACAAAGTGCAATCGACCGCGGTGCATTGACCGCCGCTGCTATGATGCGTATGTCTCCCGCCGCGCAGGCAAAAAGGAATCTGCAACGAAAATCCGCGCAAGACTCTCTTCTAGGCGAATATCAGCAGGCAAAAACGAAGCAGGGAAACATGCGT
>CAMETB010000066.1 GCA_945936265.1 uncultured Clostridia bacterium | reverse complement strand
CACACTCTGGCGGCGGCATAAGCAAAAGCGGCGTTTTGCGCATTGTGAATACCGAAGGAATTAAGCGCAATATCTGTCTTTTTGACAGCATTTCCGGACGGTATTTTTTCAGAGATACCGAATTTTATGCCCGTTTCGGTATATGAAGGTTCGGTAATTGCAAAATCCCCGCCTTCTCCGACAAAACAGGGTTTTATATTGCCGTAATCAAGATTTCTGAACCTCTGTTCGCCCGGAACAATGGCAAATTTTTTAGTGTTCTTCAAAATCTCCGCCTTTGCGCAGAATATATTCTCCCTGCTCCCGAGCCTCTCTATATGTGCGCTGCCTGCATTGGTTATGACCGCCGTATCCGGCTCGCAAATTTCTGAAAGAAACTCAATTTCCCCCGTCCCTCGCATTCCCATCTCGACAACGCAATATTCTTCGTCCCTTATGGAGAAAAGAGTTTGCGCCACTCCTATCTCATTATTATTGTTTGAATATGTAGCGCATACGCTGTATTTTTCGGAGAGGACCGCTTTTATCATATCTTTTACGGTAGTCTTGCCGACGCTGCCCGTAACACCTATTATTTTTGTTTTTCCCTTGTGATATTTTGCAAGATTGCAAAAGGCATTTTTTACATCTTCAACGTAAATTACAGACACGGGTAAGGCAATTTCTCTGTCTGTGACTATAAGTTCCGCGCCGTTTGCGCATGCCTCTTCTATAAAATCCGCCCCGTTGAAATTCTCTCCTTTCAAGGCGAAAAAGCAGGTGGGATCATGTGAAAATTCTCTTGAATCTGTAGTTATTCCGCTTATTTGCACGTCTTTTCCGTATAACTTTGCACCGAGTGCGTCTGCAATTTCCTTTGACGTATAAACGGCGGTTTTTATCATTTTTCTCCGAGTGCCTCCGCTATTATTTCTCTTTCGTCAAAGCTTGTTTTACCGTTTCCTGTTATTTCATAGTTTTCGTGACCTTTTCCGAGCAAAAGGAGTATTTCATCTTTTCCCATTGTTTTTACGGCGTACTTTATTGCCTCTTTTCTGTCCGGTATTACCACATGCTCTTTCCCTTTTACAACACCCGTCAGTATGTCGCCTATGATTTTATAAGGATCTTCCGTTCTCGGATTATCCGAGGTAATTATAGTATTGTCGGCAAGCGACGTTGATATTCTGCCCATAACACCTCTTTTTGTTTTGTCCCTATCTCCTCCGCATCCGAATAAAACGGTTATTTTTTTGCCGCCCGCAAAGTTTCTTACCGATTTTATTACGTTTTCCATAGCTCTCGGAGTGTGAGCGTAATCTATGTATATATTGTAATTTTTATATTTTTCGAGCCTGCCGCTTATTTTGTTTGTAAAGCGTATTCCCTCACATATAAAGGCGGCGTCTATATCGAGATAAAGAGCGCACACGGCGCCAAGCATAGTATTGTATACCGTATATTCTCCGCAAATGACTGAATTTATCCTCAAAGTTGCATCGTCGGACAGCAAGAGGTATTCGCACCCGTCAGAACCGCACTTTATTTGCTCTGCGCGGTATTCCGATTTTTCCGTAAGCGAACAAGTAAGCGTTTTATCTTTGTATTTTTCCGCTATTCTCTTTCCGTATTCGTCATCCGTGTTTACTATTGATGTATCGCAGTTTTCAAAAAGTATGAGTTTTGAGGCAAAATAATTTTCCATGTCCCCGTGAAAATCGAGGTGCTCGGGCGATAAGTTCGTAAAAACCGCAACGTTTACGTGCAGTCCGTCAAGGCGGTGTTGACTTAAAGAATGGGACGATGCCTCCATAACAACGTATTCGCACCCCTCTTTTCTCATAACGTCAAGTATTTTATAAAGCGTTTCGGGGTCGGGGGTTGTCATGGCGGAGCATATATCCGTAACCGCTCCGCCCCCGCCGAAATCCATTTTTTCGCCGTTTATAAGCGTTTCAACGGTAGAGATAAGCCCGCACCTTTTCCCGGCGGTTGTGAGTATATTATATATAAAGTAGGAAACCGAGGTTTTTCCGTTCGTTCCCGTTACGGCTATAACCTTCATATCCTTTGCGGGATCTCCGTAATAATTGCTTTGCATTATAGCAAGTGCGCTGCGTGCGTTTTCAACCACCACAAGATTTTTTATGCCCGTTATTTTCTTCTCGCTGACAATGGCGGCGGCGCCGTTTTTTACAGCATCGTGAGCGTAATCGCCCCCGTCCCTTTTCCCTCCGCAAATTGCAACGAATACGCAGTCTTTGACGGTTTTTCTCGAATCGGAAACTACTTTTGAAATATCCGTATCCGTATCGGCGCACGAAGTTATTACTTTTACGCCTTTTAACAGTTCTTTAAGTTTCATAAATTACTCTCCGTCGTCCGTAAAAAGAATTTTTATCGTTACCGCTTCTCCTCTTGTGACGGACGCGCCCGCCAGTGGAAATTGAGAAACGACTGTTGCGCCCTGACCGTATTTGAAATTGAGCGCGCCTTCTATTTTAATGTTAAGCCCCGCATTTGCAAGGATTTTGTTTGCCTCCTGCGCACTCTTTCCCACCACATCGGGAACGGAAGTTATCGGGCTTATATCCGCGCCGTCTGTGTAAAGTATAACTCTGCCGGTACTTTTTGTTATATAACTGTTACCGAGAGGTATTTGCTTTCTTACGATATCTCCGCTTCCGCATATTTCGTACTTTATTCCCTGCTTTTTAATGATTTCTTCCGCATCGACAACGCTCATTGAAGTATAATCGCCGACTTTTACCTGTTCGTGTTCCTTGTCGTCCTCGCTGTACTGCGCCTCTATTCCGAGATATGGCAAAACAAGTTCAAGCAGTTTTGATACGTAAGGCGCGGCAACAACGCTTCCGTAAGCGGTACCAACGCTCGGCTCGTCAACTATTATAATAACCGCCACCTGTGCGTCCTCGCTTGGCGCATAGGCAACGCACGAGGATACTCTGTAAGAGGTATTTCCCGAGGCGTCGTATTTATCCTTTTTTTCGGATGTACCTGTCTTTGCCGCAACGCTGTACCCTGCAACGTATGCGTTTTTTGCACCGCCTGCGCCGTCAACGCCCTCTTTGAGTATTGCGGAGATGGTTTTGCAAACGTCCTCATCGACAACTCTGTCCGAAAGCTCGGTTTTATGCTCGTAGATAATATTGCCCTGTTTGTCGGTTATTGATTTTATAAAATGAGGAGTTACAAGGTATCCGCCGTTTGCAACCGTGCTTACTGCTCTTATTTGTTGGATAGGCGTGGTTTTGAAGGTCTGACCAAAGGCATATACGGCGAGAGAAACCCCCGAAAAATCATCAAATGAGTGATAATATCCGCCGGCTTCCGACGGAAGATCTATTCCCGTTTTGCCTGTGTAGCCGAATTTTTTGAAATAATCGTAGAATTTTTCTCTGCCTATTCTCATGGCAAGCGTCATCATTGCGGGGTTGCATGACTGCTGAAGAGCCTGTGCAAAGTTTATCGTGCCGTGCCCCGTTCTTTTGTGGCAGCTTATCGCCCTGTAATAGCCGTCTATTTTAAGTGAGCCGGTACAGGTAAACATACTCCCCACGGTTGCCGCCTTTTCCTGTAGCGCAACCGAGGTTGTCACCACCTTAAAGGTAGAGCCCGGCTCGTAAAGCTCCGTTACCGCTTTATTGTTCCACATGGCAAAAACAAGGTTAAGATACTCGTTTCTGTACTCCTTTGAGTCCTTGTCGTACCCCGACAGTTTGTTCAAAGAAAGTGGATCAAGCTCGTAGGGGCAGTTAAGGTCAAAGCTCGGATACGTTGCCATAGCGTAAATTTCGCCTGTTTTGGGGTTCATAACTATTCCCGCCGCCCTGTTTTGCGCTCCCGACTCTATTGCCGCACTCGTCAAAACGCTCTCCAGCTGATACTGAATATACATATCTATTGTAGTATTAAGATCGTAGGCGTTTTCGTCCTCTATGTATTTTTCGTATTGGAAAGGCATATCGCCGCTTCTTGCGTCCTGCGCGGTTATATATTTTCCCGTCGTTCCCTCGAGTATGTTGTTATATACCTTTTCAAGACCGTAAATACCGCTGCCGTCAGCATTGACAAAGCCTATTGCGTGACAGGCGAGCGAGCCGTAAGGATAATATCTTTTTGTGCTTGCGTTTAACTGTATTTGCTCGGTAAGGGAATTTTCATCTATAAAAACCCTTATTTTATTGGACGTTTCCTTATCGAGAGATTTATCTATTACCTGATATTTGTAGCCCGTCTTTTTGGCTTTTTCGAGTATGGCTTCGTAATCTCCGCCCGTAATATCGGAAATTCCCTTTGCGATAAATTCAGGGTCGGTTATATTTTTCGGCATTATATAAAGCACCCACACCGTTTTGTTGGTTGCCAGAATCTTGCCGTTTACGTCGTAAATAGTTCCTCTTTCGGGGTTGACGTTTGTTTCAACCGTAAGCTGGTCTATAACCTTTTGCTGGTAGTCGTCATATCCTAAAATCTGCAGCTTAAAAAGCGCATACGTTATAGCAAGCGCAACAACGAAAAAAAATAAAAGCAGAAATATACTTCTTCTTTTCATTTTTGTTGAGATTTTGTTTTCCTTCATATACACCTCATAAGAAATCTTTCATATAATAATATATTTTTTAATCTACCATTATATGATAAAAATGTCCAAAAGTAAACTTTTTCAACATAACTATTGAACTCTTTGATAATTTAGTGTATAATGAAAAGGCAAATATTTCATATTTTAACTTATTGTACTTTGATATGAAAAATCAATATGATATTCCGGAGGTTTTTATGAGTAAAAAAATCGCTTTACTTTTAGCATCTGCCTTCTTGGCTCTTGTTTGTATCTTTGCCCTTACCGGCTGTAACGATACCACCGATAATACAGACAGTAGCGACACGGGGACAAGTACCGACACCACTACGGATACAGGCTCTTCAACTTCTACCGAAACAGTAACTGATACCGGTTCTGCAGACACGGAAACAGACACCTCTACCGACACGAAAGCAGACACGGATATTCCTGTCGATACGGAAACAAATACAAAAGATCCTGTAGATACAGAAGATGAATTTGTAACCTACGGGATAATATCCGAAAAAGAGGCAGCACTTGTCGAGTACAAGGGAAACGAAAAACATTTTACCATTCCGTCAACCGTGACAATCGATTCAAAAGAGTATATAGTTACCACTATTGCTAATTATGCATTTAACGGTTGTAAGAATATTAACGGTGTTACTATTCCTTTCAGCGTAACAAGTATTGGAGATTATGCTTTCTACGGTTGCTCTAACCTTATAAGTATAACTATACCGGGAAGTATTGTATCTATAGGAAAATCTGCATTTGAAAAATGCTATAAATTGACGGAAGTATGTAATATGTCCTCACTTTCAATAGAATTGGGGCCTGCAAACAATGGCTATATTGGTTGTTATGCTACTACCGTTTATACTCCTGCTTCAAAGCCAGAGTGCAAAATAACAATAACTGATGAAGGATATATGTTTTTTGAGTATAATAATCTTACATATTTGATTGGCTATAACGGCGATAAGACCTCACTCGTCTTACCTGACAAATTTAATGATAAAGAATATGCAATTAAAAAATATGCATTCTCTGATTGCAGTAGCCTTTCAAGCATAACTATACCAAATAGCATAACAAGCATAGGCGGTTATGCGTTCTTGGGTTGCAGTAGCCTTACAAGTGTAACTATACCCGATAGCGTAACAAGCATAGGCGAGGGTGCGTTCGAGTATTGCAGTAGCCTTACAAGCGTAACTATACCCGATAGCGTAACAAGCATAGGCCAATATGCGTTCTCGGGTTGCAGTAGGCTTACAAGTATAACTATACCCGATAGCGTAACAAGCATAGGCAATTATGCATTCTCAGGTTGCAGTTCGCTTGAAAGTATGACCTTGCCTTTTGTAGGTGGAAGTGCAAGTGCGGCTTCATCAAGCAGTTCAACTTTGTTTGGCTATATTTTCGGCACAAACAGCTATACGGGTGGAGTTGCCACAGAACAGTATTACAGTTCAACTTATTACATTCCTTCAACCTTAAAGAGTGTAACTATAACGGGAGGAAATATTCTTTATGGTGCGTTCTCGGGTTGCAGTGGCCTTACAAGCGTAACTATAGGAGATAGCGTAACAAGCATAGGCAATTATGCGTTCGAGAATTGCAGTAACCTTACGAGCGTAACTATAGGAGATAGCGTAATAAGCATAGGCAGAGATGCGTTCTCCGGTTGCAGTAGCCTTACAAGCGTAACTATACCAGTTAGCGTAACAAGTATAGGCGATTATGCGTTCGCGGTTTGCAGTAGCCTTACAAGCATAACTATACCCGATAGCGTAATAAGCATAGGCAGAGGTGCGTTCTCCGGTTGCAGTAGCCTTACAAGCGTAACTATACCGAATAGTGTAACGAGTATAGGAGAGAGTGCGTTCTCAGGTTGCAGTAGCCTTACAAGCGTAACTATACCCGATAGCGTAACAAGCATAGGCAGAGGTGCGTTCTATGGTTGCAGTAGTCTTAATGAAGTATTCTATAAAGGCACGGAGGCTGAATGGAGCGCTATTGGTATAGATTATAATAACTACAATCTCACATCTGCAACGAGATATTATTATAGTGAAACGGAGCCGACAGGCGAGGGTAATTATTGGCACTACGGCACGGACGGAAAAACGATTTTGAAATGGGAATAAAACAAAAATGCGGTGGCTTGACGCCACCGTATTTTTTATGAAAATCGGCTACCCTTTTGGGTAGCCGTGTTTTGCTATGTAATTAAATGCCGCCGAAGCCGAAGGCAAAGACGAGAATCATCATTGTAAATACTATGGTGAGTATTACGGAAGCTACGGGAAATTCGTTCTTTGAGAATCCCTCGCTTCTTCTCTGGGTTTCCTGCGTTGCGGGATAAGCTTTCTGCCTCTCGTTTACTTCATTTATTTTTATATAACTCGTCTGTTGTAAATCGTCGCAGGATGAGTGCTTCTGCTTCGATTTCTTATTCTTTTCAGCCAAGCCCTTTACGGTATTATCCTCGTAAGTTCTGGAAGCTCTGCTTATGCTGTAACTTTTTCTTGTCGTACCGTACATTTTTACATCCTCCGTTTTCGTTAAAGTTTTTCTGCTACTCTTACCTTGGCGCTCCTTGACCTTGCATTTGTTTCAAGTTCTCTCTCCGACGCCGTAAGAGGCTTTTTCGTTATTATTTTTACTGTCGGTTTTTTGCCGCACACGCATACCGGAAAGTCCTTCGGGCACGTGCAACCTGCGGCGTATGAATTGAATGTGTTTTTTACTATTCTGTCCTCAAGCGAATGAAATGTGATTATCACGATGCGCCCGCCGCTTTTAAGTCTTGATACGGCGGCGTCTATTGCCGGTTTTATTACGTCAAGCTCGTGATTTACCTCTATTCTTATTGCCTGAAACGTTCTTTTGGCGGGGTGCTGTGCTTCTTTTCTTGCCGCCGCCTCGGGAATTGCGCTTTTTATAGTTCCTGCAAGCTCGAGAGTTGTCTTGATGGGGGACTTCTCTCTTTGCAAAACTATTTTATGTGCTATCGACGATG
>CAMETB010000065.1 GCA_945936265.1 uncultured Clostridia bacterium | reverse complement strand
CTTCTTGCCGTTTTCAACGCACCATTTCTTGTAGGTACCTGCAACGGGGTGCTGGAATCTTGTCGGGTTGGTCGAGTTACCGGTTATGGAAACGCCGACATGCTCAAGTTTCATTATAGCAACTCCCTCGGGTACATTGTCCGCGCCGTAGCATTTTACTTTTGCACGCGGACCGTTTGAATAGGGAACTTCCTTTACTACCTTAACCTGCTCGGTGTAAGGATCAAACTCGGTTTCAACATAGGTGAAGCCGTTTATTCTCGAAATTATAAATGCGGCGTCCTTGCCAAGACCGTTAAGAATAACTCGCAACGGCTTTACTCTTACCTTGTTTGCGTTGAGTGCTATTTTGATAGCGCCTTCTGCTGCCGCAAACGACTCGTGACCTGCGAGAAAACAGAAGCACTCTGTGTCTTCGGAAAGAAGCATGGAGCCGAGGTTACCGTGTCCAAGTCCGACCTTTCTGTTCTCGGCAACGGAGCCGGGGATGCAGAAAGACTGAAGTCCGATACCGATAGCGGCAGCGGCGTCAGCGGCTTTCTTGCAGCCTTTCTTTATTGCGATAGCCGCGCCGACGGTGTATGCCCATACAGCGTTTTCAAAGCAGATAGGCTGTGTTTCTCTTACTATTTTATCACAGTCAATACCCTTTGCAAGAGTGATTTCCTTGCACTCTTCAACGGAAGAGATGCCGTATTCTTTAAGAGTCGCATTGATCTTGTCAATACGTCTTTCGTAGTTTTCAAAAAGTGACATAATCGGCTACCTCCTTATTCCTTACGCGGATCTATGTATTTAACGGCTTCCGCGAACCTTCCGTATGTACCGACAGATTTATCGTATGCGGTCTTGGGGTCGTCGCCCTTCTTTATAAAGTCCGTCATCTTTCCGAGAGAAACGAACTCGTAACCGATAACCTGATTATCGGCGTCGAGAGCCATTCTCGTTACATAACCCTCTGCCATTTCAAGATATCTTACGCCTTTTGCCTTAGTGCCGTACATGGTGCCGACCTGTGAACGTGTTCCTTTGCCGAGATCCTCAAGTCCTGCGCCTATTGTAAGACCGTCTTCCGAGAATGCGGACTGTGATCTTCCGTAAACTATCTGGAGGAACAGCTCACGCATAGCGGTGTTTATGGCGTCGCATACGAGGTCCGTGTTAAGCGCTTCGAGAATTGTTTTGCCGGGGAGTATTTCAGCCGCCATAGCCGCCGAGTGAGTCATACCGGAGCAACCTATTGTTTCGACAAGCGCCTCCTCGATAATACCGTTCTTTACATTGAGCGTAAGCTTGCACGCACCCTGCTGAGGAGCGCACCAGCCTATACCGTGCGTAAAACCGGAAATGTCTTTGATTTCCTTTGCCATTATCCATTTGCCCTCTTCGGGAATGGGAGCCGGACCGTGTTTCGGTCCCTTGGCAACGGAGCACATGTGTTCAACTTCCTGTGAGTAGATCATATGAATATCTCCTTAAATAAAATTTTCTTAGTATATTATAAACTATCCGAAGAGTAAAATCAACATTTTCCGCAAAAAAACATTTATTTTTGACACAGTGCTTTGCAAAAATAAAAAACCGCAAAATAATTATTTACAACCGACAAAAAATGTGGTATACTCTATAGAAAGAAAGAGAGGGCTTTTATGCGTCTTGACAAATTTCTTTCCGTCACCAAAACCGCAACGAGAAGCGAGAGTTCAAAACTCATAAAAGCGGGCAAAGTCGCGGTGAACGGCGCTGTAGCGTGCAAGTGCGATATGCAAATCGATCCCGAGAGGGACAAAGTCACTTTTTGCGGTAACGACGTCATTTACAAAAGATTTATCTACGTAATGCTTAACAAGCCCGAGGGGTATGTTAGCGCAACGGAAGACGGTCGGGAGAAAACGGTTTTAGAGCTTTTGCCGGAGCCGCTTTCACGCATGGATCTTTTTCCTTGCGGCAGGCTTGACAAAAACACTCTCGGTCTTATGATTCTCACAAACGACGGAGAGGGTGCGCACAGAGTCCTTTCGCCAAAGCACCATGTGCCGAAAATTTACCGTTTTAAAACGAAATTTCCGCTTACCGACGAAGATGTAAAAAAACTTGAGGGCGGGACGGACATCGGCGGATATGTCACAAAGCCGTGCAAAATAACGCTTGATACGGACGGCGGAGTAATAGAGCTTACCGAGGGCAAATACCACCAGATAAAGAGAATGGCAGAGTCCGTCGGCAACAAGATAACTTATCTTGAACGTATATCGTTCGGCGGAGTTATGCTTGATAAAAATCTCGGCAGAGGAGAGTGGCGGTATCTTACGCCGTATGAAGAAGAAAAAATTTTCGGGGAGCCTCGGCTTCCGGACAGGAGTATATAGATATATATGAAGAAATTTTTGCTTAAAGAAGACTGCAACTGGTACAGGGCAAATCTGCATTGCCACTCCGTCATATCGGACGGGCAAATGACCCCCGAGGAACTCAAAGCGGCATACAAAAAAGAGGGGTATTCAATTCTCGCCATATCCGACCACGAGATATTGGCAGATCACTCCGATCTTGATGACGATGAATTTCTCACTCTTACCTCGGTGGAGTACTCGGTGGGTGAAATGACGCCGAAATATCCCGCGCTTGTTCCGAAAGGAAAAGAGGGTGATTGGCAATACTCAAAGACTATGCACTTTAATCTTTTTGCAAAGGATCAGCACAACACTTTTCAGCCGGCAACCGATGTCAACTGCCTCTGGGGAGGCGCTTCGAATAAATACGCCGCTTCTTTGAAGTGCGACAATTTTAAGAGAGAATATACGATAAAGAGCATAAACGAGTTGATAAAGCGCTCAAACGACGCAGGATTTTTGGTACAGTACAACCACCCGTATTGGTCGCTCAACACGAGGGACGAGTATCTGAATCTTAAAGGACTGTGGTCGCTTGAAATACTCAATTACGGCACGGAACTTGAAACGGGCGTTGAGGAGGCATCGTATGTTTACGACGATATGCTCCGCTCGGGTATGATGCTCTATTGCTCTATGGGTGACGATAACCACAATCCCGGTAAATCCCTTGTACAATCATTCGGCGGCTCCACTATCATAGGCGCCGACGAGCTTAAATATGACAAGATAATAAAGGCTATGGAGGAGGGCAACTTCTATTGCACGGCAGGACCGAGAATACACGCTCTCTATGTCGAGGACGGAAAAGTTAAGATCGACTGCTCGGAGGCATCCGCCGTTTACATAAACGAAATAGGGCGCACCTTCAGACCGTATATAGGTGAGAATATAACCCACGCGGAGTTTGACCTTTGCCCCGAGAACGTATTTTTCAGAATAACCGTGCGCGACAAGTACGGAAGAAACGCACATACCAACGCTTATTACATAAAAGATTTAATTGATTAAAGGTGAAAAAATGAATATAATAAACGAACTTGCAAAAGAATTCAATCTTAAAGTAAGCCAGGTCGAAGCAACGGTCGGACTTATAGACGACGGAAACACCATACCTTTCATAGCGAGGTACAGAAAAGAGGTAACCGGTTCTCTTGACGATACCATACTTCGTGATCTTGATGAGAGGCTTAAATATCTGCGCTCACTTGAGCAGAGAAAAGAGGAAGTACGCGCACTTATCGACGGGCAGGGCAAACTCACTCCCGAAATAGAGGAGGCTTTGGCAAACGCAAAGATACTTACGGAAATAGAGGATATTTACCGTCCGTTCAAACCGAAAAGAAAGACCAGGGCTTCCGTTGCAAGAGAAAAAGGACTCGAACCGCTTGCAACTCTCCTTATGGAGCAGAGGAAGTCTTACGATAAGAGTATAGAGGAGATAGCCGCCGATTACATAAATGAGGAAAAGGGCGTAGCCACTGGAGAGGACGCAATAAACGGAGCCAAGGACATAATAGCCGAGGACATTTCCGACAATGCGGAGTACAGAAAGACAATAAGAGCGCTCACACATGACAACGGCACCATAGTGTCAAAGAAGGCAAAGGACGAGGATTCCGTTTACAGTTCGTATTATGATTACAGAGAGAGCATAAAGAAAATTCCGGGTCACAGAGTGCTCGCCATAAACAGGGGTGAAAAAGAGGAATTTCTCAAAGTCACCGTCGAGATAGACAGCGATATAATTCTCAACTATCTTTTCTCACAGGTGATAACCGAGCCAAAAAGTCCTGCAAAGGATTATATCGCCTCCGCAATAGTTGACAGTTACGACAGACTTATAGCGCCGTCCGTCGAGAGGGAAATACGCGCCGCGCTTTTCGACGATGCAAGCGAGGGAGCGATAAAACTTTTCTCGGATAATCTGAAACACCTACTTATGCAGGCACCTTTAAAAGGCAAAACCGTGCTCGGCTATGACCCCGGTTACAGAACGGGTTGCAAACTCGCCGTTGTTGATAAGACGGGTAAGGTTATAACCACGGCGGTTATATATCCGACAAAACCGAAAGAGGATATAGAAGGATCGGCAAAAATTGTATCATCGCTTATAAAGAAGTACGGCGTTGACGTTGTCGCAATAGGTAACGGCACGGCGTCAAAGGAGAGCGAGATATTTATAGCGGGCGTTCTTAAAGATCTTGCAAATGACGAAAAATATTCGGATAAAAAATATATTATGGTAAGCGAGGCGGGGGCGTCCGTTTACTCGGCTTCCAAACTCGGCGCGGAAGAATTTCCCGATTTTGACGTAACTCAGCGTTCTGCCGTATCAATTGCAAGAAGACTTCAGGATCCTTTGGCGGAACTTGTCAAGATAGACCCGAAATCCATAGGCGTCGGTCAGTATCAGCACGATATGAAGCAGGCACGCCTTGACGAAGCGCTCGGAGGCGTTGTCGAGGACTGCGTAAACAGCGTCGGAGTAGATATAAATACGGCTTCTTATTCACTCCTTTCATATATTTCGGGTATAAATCTCGCCTCCGCAAAGAATATTGTAAAGTACCGCGAGGAAAACGGAGAATTTACAAAGAGAGATCAGATAAAGAAAGTCCCGAAAATAGGCGACAAGGCATATGAACAGTGCGCGGGATTTTTAAGAGTTCCCGGCTCCGATGAAATACTCGATAATACCGGAGTTCACCCCGAATCATATGATGCGGCAAAGGCACTTCTTGAAAAGTTCGGATATTCTGCAGGGGATATAGGTACAGGACTTAAAGATATAAGGAGCAAGGCGGCAAAGTACGGCACCAAAAAACTTGCGGAGGAACTTTCAATAGGCGAGCCGACGCTCCTTGATATAATAGGCGAACTTGAAAAACCCGGCCGTGACGTGCGTGACTCACTCCCCCAGCCGATACTCCGTGACGACGTGCTCGGTATGGAGGATCTCAAAGAGGGCATGGTTATGACGGGAACCGTGCGCAACGTTATAGACTTCGGCGCATTCGTCGATATAGGCGTCCATCAGGATGGGCTTGTCCATGTTTCCGAGATGTCCGATAAGTTTGTAAAGCATCCGTCCGAGGTTGTCAGCGTAGGCGATATAATAACCGTAAAGATAAAGAGCGTCGACCTCAATAAGAAGAGAATCGCACTCACAATGAAGATCTGATTTTCTCAGTAAAAAGTATTTTGTGCAAATTTCACAAGATATAAAATATTCATCACTGTAACTATCCTGTTTTTGGGGTGGAACAGACTCTTTTTGTGCAGGTTACACAAAAAAACAATAGAAATTTTGGTTAAAAAAACTATTCCTTTTTACAGGTTTATCTGTTATAATTATAATGTTGAAATACATTGAAAGTATTTAATTACGTAAGTCAAGGAGAAAAAAGATGGCAAGTCTGTCACTCAAACACATTTACAAAAAATATCCGGGCGGGGTTACCGCAGTTTCCGATTTTTGTCTTGAAATAAAAGACAAGGAATTTATAATATTCGTCGGACCTTCCGGATGCGGAAAATCAACCACGCTCCGTATGATAGCGGGACTTGAGGAAATAACCGAGGGTGAACTTTACATAGGCGATAAACTTATGAACGATGTAGCTCCTAAGGACAGAGATATTGCGATGGTGTTCCAGAACTATGCGCTTTATCCTCACATGACGGTTTACGAAAATATGGCGTTCGGCCTTAAGTTAAGAAAGACTCCGAAAGAGGAGATCAAACGTCGTGTTGAGGAAGCCGCAAGGATACTCGGCATAACCAATCTTCTTGACAGAAAACCGAAGGCTATGTCCGGAGGTCAGAAACAGCGTGTTGCACTCGGTCGTGCAATAGTCAGAAACCCGAAAGTATTCTTACTTGACGAGCCTCTTTCAAACCTTGACGCAAAACTTCGTGCAACGATGAGAACCGAGCTTACGAAGATACATCAGAAGGTCGGAACTACGTTTGTTTACGTTACGCACGACCAGGTCGAGGCTATGACTATGGCTACAAGAATAGTCGTTATGAAAGACGGAGTTATCCAGCAGGTAGATACTCCTCAGAACCTCTACGACAAGCCTGTCAATATGTTCGTTGCCGGATTTATAGGAACTCCTCAGATGAACTTTGTAAACTGCGTGCTTGAAAAGAGAGACGACGGTGCTTACATAACTTTTGAAGGCCACTCTATAAAGCTTCCTCCGGAGAAGGCGGCAGATCCTGCCCTTAACGACTATTTCGGCAAAGAAGTAGTTGCCGGTATCCGTCCGGAATGCATCCATGACGAGCCTATCTATCTTTCGAGCATGCCCGATAATGTTCTGGATGTTGATGTTGACGTTACCGAACTTATGGGCGCCGAGATATATCTTTACATCTGCATAGGCGAGCAGAACCTTATTGCAAGAGTTTCTTCGCGTTCGCAGGCAAGAGCGGGCGACAGAATAAGCGTTGCCATCGAGGCTTCGAGAATACACCTGTTCGACAAAGATACGCAGAAGTACATAATCCACTAAGCGTAATAAAACGGTATAAGGATGCCTTAAAATCGGCATCCTTTTCGTTTTTCTCTGAAAATTCAAAAAAAATAAAAAAAGATATTGACATTTTATTATCGATGATATAATATGAACAAAGAGAAAAACATTGAAAATTCCCGCTTTTCGAAAAGAGGTATTTATGAAAAAGAAACTTGCAGTCGTAGGATACGGCGGAATGGGCTCATGGCACGTAAATCATGCTTTGACAAGCGATGTTGTCGAGCTTGCCGGTATCTATGATATAGATGAGAAAAAATCGGAGCTTGCAAAATCGAGAGGAATACGTGCATACGCTTCTCTTGATGAGCTTATAAACGATAAAGGCGTAGAACTCGTTACCGTTGCAATCCCCAACGATGCACACCTTGACACCGTTGTTCGTCTGTTAAACGGCGGTAAGAACGTAATATGCGAAAAGCCCGTTGCACTCTCTTCGGCAGAGCTTGAAGAAATGATAAGTGCGGCTGAAAAGAACGATAAACTTTTCACCGTTCATCAGAACAGACGATTTGACGTTGACTATCTTGCAATCCAGAAAATAATCGACAGCGGCGACATAGGCAAGCCTATTCGTATAGAGTCCAGAATACACGGATCAAGAGGTATTCCTTCCGACTGGAGAGGCACGAAGGAGCACGGCGGCGGAATGATTCTTGACTGGGGTATTCATCTTATAGACCAACTTATGCTTGCATACAAGGGCGAGGAGATAGATACGATAAATTGTACCGTCACACATATAGCCAACAAAGAAGTTGATGATGGTTGCTATCTTACCATAGCC
>CAMETB010000064.1 GCA_945936265.1 uncultured Clostridia bacterium | reverse complement strand
CTGTACTCCCGATCTGTTCTTTGGTTTTGACAAATAAAAACAAAAATCGGAGCCTTAAAAAGTTCCGATTTTTTGTTTTCAATGCGATTTTGTGAAGCTTTCGATAAATTCCATATCTTTTATTACCGAGGGAATATCGGCGTATATGCTTTTGCAGAGGCTTGCTTTTTCGAGGATAAAGTCCTTATTTATTTCTTTTGGCTCGCCAAGGAGCTTTGCGCTGTTTTCGTAGAGAAGTTTTTTGAGAAATTCCTCGCTTTGCGTCATTGATCTCCATACGTTGCCGCCAAATTCTGTAGTCGTGTTGCGTGCAAAAAAGTCAAGGCATATTTTTGCCCCTATGTATTCCGGGTGAGCTTTGCACTTATCAAGCGGGTCGTTATAAGTGTCGGAGCCAAAGCGGAATTTATCGGGGTATTTGTCAAACATCTTTTGCCAGAACTTTTGGTTGTTGTACATAAAATAAAACTGTTCCGGTCCCGGTGTTACGTCAAAAAATGTGTTTTCATAAGTTACGAATTTTTCGGCTCTTTTCGGCTCGTCACCCATAAAGCCGCAATGCGCCATACTCAACTTAAGACGGGGGAAGTGTGAAAGAACGTCCTCAACCTCGTCATGCATCTGTTGCTTTGTCGGCAGGGTATCGTCGGCGTACCAGCCGTGCTCTATTGTTTCGGGCGACATTTTTGATTTATCCCAAAAACTTGCGGGGTCGGCGTTGTGCATAGTAATAGGGTAGCCGTTTTCCTCCATAAACTTATAGAACTTAAAGAAAACCTTGCTGTTGTACGGTGTTTTAACCGCGTATCTGTTCGACGGCTTGCCCTCGAGCATTTTTATTCCGTCAAATCCCACGCTCATATAGAGTTTCGCCTGCCTTAAGAGATTGTCGGCTCGCTCCTCGTCGCTCATTGAAAGGTCATGCTCAAGCCCTGCGTAAGCATACGCATTCGGAGAAAAATATAACTTGTAAAAAAGCGCCTTTACGTTTGACGTTTTGTTCACGGTTTCGATCTTTGAAAAAATACCGTCCCCGTCGCTGTTTTGCGGCAACGACAAAAAAGCGTACTTTTTATATCCGTTTGCCTTGAAGCGATATTCAAAGCCTTTTACGCTTTCCTCCATGGGAGTGTCTGAATTTATATGTATATGACCGTCGAAAATATCCATACTTACCCCAAGATTCTTAAAATTTACTATACTTTATTGTAGCATTGTTCCTTCTTTCTGTCAAGTAATTTGATGATTGACGCATATTTTTTCAAAAATGTTGAAAAACGCTTTATTTTGTGGTAAAATAACAACGATGGCGGAGGTGCAAAATGAAAAATACTACGCTTTGCTATATTGAAAAAGACGGTTGTTACCTTATGATACACAGGACAGTTAAAAAGAACGACGGCAACGACGGAAAATGGCTCGGAATAGGCGGGCACTTCGAGGAGAACGAAAGCCCGTACGACTGTGCAAAAAGAGAAGTTTTCGAGGAGACGGGTCTGAAAATGAACTCTCCGATATATCGTGCGGTCGTCACCTTTTGCTCGGACAAGTATGAAACGGAGCAGATGCACCTTTTTACCTGCACGGACTTTTCGGGTGAGGTTTCGTCCTGCTCGGAGGGGACGCTTGCCTGGATAAGAAAGTCCGATATAAAAACGCTTAATATCTGGGAGGGAGATCTCATTTTCCTTGATTTAATCGACACGTGCAAGGGCTTTTTCTCTCTTAAACTTGTTTATCACGGCAACGAACTGACGGAATACCATGTAAACGGAGAAAAGAATGGATAATGTAATCGTAAGCGCCTGCCTGCTTGGCAGAGGGTGCCGCTATGACGGAGTATCAAAACCTCCGTGCGAGGCGGTTCTGAAACTCAAAGAAAAATTTAATCTTATACCCGTGTGCGCCGAGGACCTGGGTGGACTGCCGACGCCGAGGATGTCTGCCGAGATAGTGGGCGATAAGGTTATAAGAAAAGATGGCGCCGACGTCACCTGCGAATATGAAACGGGAGCGAAAAAGGTGCTCGATATTGCCGTAAAATACGGTTGCAGGGCGGCGGTCCTGAAATCGAAAAGCCCTTCCTGCGGGCACGGAAAAATATACGACGGAACGTTTACAAAAACGCTCACCGAGGGTAATGGCAAGTGCGCCGCACTTTTAATTAAAAACGGTATTGAGGTATTTGACGAAACCGAAACGGAGCAGCTTATAAAATACTATGAAGATAATAGCAACTGATTTTGACGGCACGTTAAATTATAACGGCAAGGTGAGTGATAGTGACAGGGCGGCGATAGACCTTTTCAGGCACGAGGGCAACAAGTTCGGCATTGTGACGGGCAGAGACCTTGAGGCTGCGCTCTGGTTCTTTTACCACGATAAATTGAAGTGCGACTTTGTAATTTCCTGCACAGGTGCGATAATAACCGACGGCGACGGAAAGATAATCTATTCCAAAAAAGCAAAGACGGGAGATTTTCTTTGCGATATAATAGATAAGGCAATCTCGCTCGGGGCAGGGCTGTTTGTGGTGACCGACGGTTTAAGGCGGTATCACATAGACGTGCACGGCAAAATACCCTACGACCTGTCGCTTTTCCCCGAATTTAACCATTGCAACACATGGTTTGAGAGTGATGAGAGCGCCGCCGAATTTGTAAAGTACGTAAAAGAAAAGTATCCCGACAAAATATCGGCCTACAGAAACGGAAACAGCATTGATATGCCGCCACCGAACATATCGAAAACAAGCGGCATATACGAGTACGCAAGCAACTTTGAAGGTGCAAAGATATACACGGCGGGCGATAATTACAACGATATTCCGATGCTTAAAGAGTTCTGTGGCTTTGCCGTGTCAAACGCGCTTGACAAGGTAAAAGAGGAAGCGGAGCATACCTGCGACCGAATATGCGATATGATAGAATACATAATGAAAGAGGATAAATGATATGAACGCAAGAGAGAGATTTATAACCGTTTTCAAAGATAAAATAAAGAGGGAAGGGGCAGACAGGCTGCTTGAATTTATCTGTTCTCCGTCGTCCGACTTTTTCACCGCACCCGCAAGCGCAAGGTATCACAGCTCTTACGAGGGAGGGCTTTGCGCGCATTCGTTAAACGTTTACGACTGCCTTTGCGCATATCTTGACAGAGATGTTGCAAGGGATAAATACGGCCTTTCATACTCAGACGAAACAATAGCAATAGTTTCGCTTTTGCATGATCTCTGCAAAATGAACGTATATAAAACGAGTTATCGCAACGCCAAAAACGAGCAGGGAGTCTGGGAAAAGGTGCCCTACTTCGAGTTTGACGACACGCTCCCATACGGTCACGGTGAAAAGAGCGTATATATGATAACTCCTTTTATGAAACTCACAAGGGAAGAAGCCTTTGCCATAAGGTATCATATGGGCTTTTCGGGTACGGAGGACGAGCGTAACATCTGTAAGGCTTTCACAATGTTCCCGCTTGCATTCGCTTTGTCGACAGCGGACATGGAGGCTACATATTATATAGAGAGCAAAGAGGACAAAAAATAATTTTCGAAAAAATCGAAAAAGGGTATTGACAAATCAATTTTTGTGTGTTAGCATATAGAAAACCGATGAGAAAGAATAGTATCCGACGGTGGCGGCGTTCAAGAGAGATGCAGGCGGTGTGATTGCATTACGTGGCGGTTCGGTGAATGGGCTTTCGAGGGCAATGCCGAATCAGCAGTAGGTATTGACGGATTTGCACCGTTACAGGCATAGCATATTGAAGGTATGTGGCAGAGGTAAAGAGTATCTTTACGAAATTGGGTGGTACCGCGATTTATTCGTCCCAAGTGTCTTGTGGCACTTGGGCTTTTTTGTTTTTCTTTTTCTCTGCAGTAAGGAGAATAACTATGTATATAAGACGATGGCAAGGCTTAAATTAACAAAAGCCACTCAGCAAAATAAAAATGTAAAATAAGGAGAACAATCATGAAAAAAATCATTTCTTTAATAATAGCATTATCACTCGCAATAACATCAATATTCGTATTTTCGTCCTGCGGAAACAAAAAGGACACAATAGGCATAATCCAGTTTGGCTCTCACGAATCATTAAATAACTGCTATGACGGAATAATCCTCGGTCTTAAAGAAGGCGGCATAAACCTTGATGACTACAATATAGAACTTGTCAACAGCAATTTTGATCCCAGCGTTTCACAGTCTCAGGCAAATATTCTTGTAAACAAAGGCGCAAAAGTAATTATCGCAATAGCGACTCCTTCTGCGGTAGCGGCGGCAAACGCATCGGACGGAAAAGTTCCCGTCGTTTACTGTGCGGTAACTGACGGCTCGACAATGGCAAACTACGAAAACATAACGGGTTGCTCCGATATACCCAACTTTGAAAAGCAACTTGAGGTAGTGACCGCATTTATGGGCAAAAACGATCTTAAAATAGGTGTCCTTTACTCCACCGAGGAATCAAGTTCTCCGATACAGGTATCCAGCCTTAAAGAAGCAGCAAAAGCATACACGGGCATGCAGGTAATTGACAAAGCGGTTGCCGACATAACTACGATAGACACAGCCGTAAACAGCCTTATAAATAATGGCGTTGACTGCTTTATCAACCTTCTTGACAACACGATAGTAGGCAAGCTTGAAAGCAATATACTCCCCATAACCAACGAAAAGAAAATACCTGTTTTCGGTTCTGAAATAGAGCAGGTTAAGGTAGGATGCGTAGCAAGCGCTTCAATAGACTACACAAACGATGTCGGAATGGAGTCCGGCAAAGCAGCTGCAAAGATTTTAACAGGAACGAACGCTTCCGACATAAAACCGATAATAATTTCAAATCCTACAAACTACTATAACAGCGAAGCTTGCGAAAAATTCGGTCTTACCGTGCCCACCACGATAACTGTTACCGACGTTGCAAACGGCTGATATTGAAAGGAACAAAAAATGCTTTTTCTCGGAACAACAATAGACGGACTTCAGATGGGTCTGTGCTTTGCGGTAATAGCTCTCGGAGTTTATATATCGTATTCGATACTTGATTTTCCCGATCTGTCCGTTGACGGTACGTTCCCCCTTGGCGGAGTGTGCTGTACGATATTTATGCTCAAAACCGGTATGCCGCCGATAATAGCGACGCTTTTGTCGTTTATCGCAGGCGCTCTGGCAGGCACTATAACGGGCATACTCCACGTCAAGTTCAAAATATCAAAGCTCCTTTCGGGAATTATAGTTATGACGGGCTTGCTCTCCGTAAACCTTGCGCTTACCAAGGTCCTTACGGGTACGGGATATACGACCACGATATTCAGCTATAATTCGGTCGGTATAGAAGGGCTTTTCGGCGGCAAGCTTGCAGGACTTTTAGGCGGTGGCGGCAAGGACCTTATGATAATAATTATCCTTCTTGTTATCGTTCTTGCAACCAAATTCATAATAGATATCTTTAAGAAAACGAAGATGGGATATATGCTTGGCGCAACGGGCGGTAACGAAAGGCTCGTCACCTATCTCGGCAAGGACAGCGGAATGTATAAGATCCTCGGTATTGCCATAGCGAACGGTTTTGTCGCAGTCGGCGGAGCGCTTTATTCGCAGCTTTATATGTCCTACGACAATACCTCGGGCAGTGGCAAGGTAGTTCTTGCGCTTGCTTCGGTTATCATAGGTATGTCGGTTTTTGCAAATATAAGAATAATAAAAAATACCACCGCAGTTATATTCGGCGCGATAATATATTCGCTCTGTCTTAACTATCTCGTGCTTGTTGACACGCAGGGAATTTATACTAAACTTCTTAATGCCGTTCTCTTTGCACTTATACTCATTTTCAACGATAAAATTTCACACCTTATAAAAGGAAAAACTTACTCAAAAAAGGCGGTGAAAGAAGATGCTTGAACTTGTAGGTATAGACAAAGTATTTAATGCGGGCACGGTAAATGAAACCACGATATTCGACAATTTTTCAATGAGTGTAAAAACGGGTGCATTTATCTCGATAGTGGGATCAAACGGCTCGGGAAAAACGACGCTGCTGAATATTATAAGCGGTACGATACCGATAAACGCCGGCAAAATTATTCTCGACGGCGATGATATAACGAAACTTCCCGAGTACAAAAGAGCAAGAAAAATAGGCAGGGTTTTTCAGGACCCCGCGATGGGCACCGTCCCACAAATGACAATAATAGAAAATCTCTCGCTTGCCGCAAACAAGGGGAAGAAATACGGCTTTGAGTTTGCCGTTGACAAAAAAAAGACGGAATATTTCAAGGAAATGCTTTTAACTCTCGGTCTTGGGCTTGAGGATAAAACGGAAATACCCGTGGGTCTTTTGTCGGGCGGACAGAGGCAGGCGCTCTCACTCCTTATGAGCACGATGACTCCGATAGATCTGCTTCTGCTTGACGAGCACACGGCGGCGCTCGACCCTAAAACCGCTGAAACCATAATGGAACTGACGGACAAAATCGTTCGTGAGAAGAAGCTCACGGCAGTTATGGTAACGCACAATCTGCGCTATGCCGTCGAGTACGGCAATCGCCTCGTTATGATGCACGAGGGAAAAGCGATAATAGATAAGTGCGATGAGGAAAAAGCAAAACTCACCGTTGACGACCTGCTTTCAACCTTCAACGCTATAAGCATAGAATGCGGAAACTGACGAATAAGGAATGTTGGATTGACGACACCGAAAAAGTCGGTTTATCCAAAACAAATGGAGGTGGATATAAATCCGCCTCCTACTTTTTTGTAAAGGCAGTAAATGAGAAAAACAATAAGGTTGAAATTCTAACGAATTTCTTCATCTTATGACTTTTTCGTAGCGTCTTATTCGCCCCTCGACGTACTTGTAGGGACCGGCGTCCCCGACGGTCCGACAAACAATTTGCACCTTGTAGGGACCGGCGTCCCCGACGGTCCGTTTGTAAAAAGTAACGGTTTTTCGTAGGGCAGGGGCTTGCTCCTGCCGCAAGGGAGGCTTTTCGTTCCTTACTCCTCATCCACCGCTAACGCGGTCCCCCTTCTCCCACAGGAGAAGGCTTTTCGGCGGGAGTAAGCCACCCAAACTTTTTCACTCTTCACTTTTACCTATTACTTTCATCTGCCCCGCCCTACGATATAGCGAAACCAACGCATCTTTGCTAAATCCACCTATTCCCTTGAAAAAGCCATTTCTGAAAAACCGAAAGGGTTTTTGTTGACAAGCGGAAAAGAATGTGATAGAATAGGATATATAAGTATGAAAAACATACGAGAAGGGGAGAAAAATGAAAAAATTTTTATCGCTTTTCCTTGTAATAGCATCTCTTGTGGCTATGGTGCTGCCAATGCACTCCTTTGCCGCAGATTTTGCAACCGTAAGCGTAAAAGACGCCGAGGGATTTGCTTCCGGTACGGTTACTGTTGAGGTCGGAATAGACAATACAACGGCGTTATCGTGTGCAAAACTGAAAATAGAGTACGATTCTGCACTTGAACTTTTATATGTCGAGAACGGAAATTTCTTTGCGGAACTTCAGAAGTCTCCGATATATAATCAGGATGCAGGGGCACAAAACGGAATATATACATATATCGGCAACCACGATATGAAGGACGGTCAGGAAAATTCAAGCGCCGTAAGCGGAACTTTTCTTTACATGACATTTGAGTTGCCGGATGACGCAAAAGTCGGTGACACCTACGGAATAGATGTCTCAAAAAGCAGCTCGGAACTTGTAAAATCGTCAGACGGTAACTTGCAGGACATTGATTTCAGTGTTTCGTCGGCGACTGTCACGGTAGTAGCGG
>CAMETB010000063.1 GCA_945936265.1 uncultured Clostridia bacterium | reverse complement strand
GCGACCACCGAGATCTACACTCTTTCCCTACACGACGCTCTTCCGATCTGCGGCAGTTCTCACTCTCGGTTGCAGGGTAAACCAGTACGAGAGCGACGCTATCATGCAGGAACTTGCCAGAAGGGGCGTTCTCATATGCAAAAGCGATGACGTATGCGATATATACGTCATAAACACCTGCTCCGTCACCGCCGAAAGTGACCGCAAATCAAGGCAGTTTATCCGCAGGTGCATATCGAAAAATCCCGACGCCGTAATTATCGTTACGGGCTGCTACTCGCAGTTAAATCCCGACGAGGTAAAAAAGATAGACGGCGTTGATTTCATTTGTGGCAACAACGGCAAATCCTCAATTCCCGAAAAGGCGCTCGAGCTTCTTAAAGAGAAAAAGGAAACGTCGTCCTATATGCCCGAAATATACGTAAGGCACTTTGATAGTATGAGTGTGGGCGCTCCTATGACGAGATCGAGGGCGTTTATAAAGATTGAGGACGGGTGCGAGTCAAAATGCGCCTACTGTATAATTCCCTATGCAAGAGGCTATGTGCGCTCCGAAACACCTGAAAAAATCATTGACGAGATAAAGGAAATCGTAGCCGAGGGCTGTTTTGAAGTCGTTATGACGGGTATTGAAACCGCGTCTTACGGCAAGGACTTTCAAAACGGCTATTCTCTCTCCGATCTGCTTGAAGAAGCAAACAACGTTGCGGGTCTTAAAAGAATACGGCTCGGCTCTCTTGACCCTGCCTCAATTACAAAAGAGTTCGTTGACAAAATAGCAACGCTTGACAAGGTGATGCCGCATTTTCATATTTCGATGCAGAGCGGATCGACGAAAACTCTTAACCGAATGAGAAGAAAATACAATATCGATATGGCGCTTGAAAATATAAATTACCTCAAAAAGAGTATTCCCGACGTTATGCTCACTGCAGATATTATAACCGGTTTTCCGGGGGAAACCGACGAAGATTTTAACGAAACGCTCGAATTTTTCAGAAAAAATCATTTTCTGCGCGTTCATATATTCCCGTATTCCAAAAGGAAAGGTACTCCCGCCGCTACTATGAATGATCAGGTACCCGAGAACGTAAAGAGCGAACGGCTCCACAAGCTCGACGCTCTCGAAAAGGAAATACGCACCTCTCTGCTTGACGGATTTGTAAAGTCACATCCCACAACAGAGGTGCTCTTTGAGAGCTTTGACGGCGAGTACGTCCTCGGTCACACCCCGAACTTTATCGAGGTAAAAGCAAAGAGCGACAAAGCCCTTGACGGAATTTTCGCAACCGTTAGCCCCGTATCCTCCGACTCCGACTACGTTTATGCGGAGTTGATATAAAAAAGTAATTTACTTTTTAACTTTTCTTCGGATGCAAAAAATCCTCACGGTTGTGAGGATTTTTTTAATTTGTTTATTTACTGCTCTTTGCGTCTTTTGCGGTTTCGACAACGGTGCCGACAAGCCCGGCGATGCCTTGGAGGTCGCTCGGTACTATGAGTTTTGTTGACTGTCCGTCGGCTAACTTTTCAAGAGATTCGAGTTTTTTAAGGGTCATATAAGCATCCTGCGGAGCCGCTTCGTTTATGAGTTTTATGGAGCGAGCCTGAGCCTCGTTTATTTTGAGGATAGCCTCGGCTTCACCCTCTGCCCTCTTTATTCTTGCCTCTTTCTCTGCTTCCGCACGGAGAATTGCCGCCTGCTTTTCAGCCTCTGCTTCAAGTATCTGGCTCTCCTTCTTACCTTCGGCTACGAGAATGTTACTCGATTTTTCACCCTCGGCACGAAGAATTGCTTCTCTCC
Organism: uncultured Clostridia bacterium; assembly: GCA_945936265.1. GTDB lineage: Bacteria > Bacillota > Clostridia > Oscillospirales > CAG-272 > RGIG2000. Next base: position 6,072 of record CAMETB010000063.1, on the reverse strand, counting down.
TCTGACGCTCTGCCTTCATCTGCTTTTCCATCGCGTCCTGAATTTCTGCCGGCGGTTTGATGTTCTTAAGCTCTACTCTGTTTATCTTTATTCCCCAAGGGTCCGTTGCCTCGTCAAGTATCGAACGGATCTTTGCGTTTATCGTATCTCTTGAGGTAAGAGTATGGTCGAGTTCAAGTTCACCTATGATATTACGAAGGGTCGTTGCGGTAAGATTTTCTATTGCCGCAATAGGATTTTCAACGCCGTATGCATAGAGCTTCGGGTCGGTTATCTGGAAGAATACGACCGTATCTATCTGCATAGTTACGTTATCCTTGGTTATAACGGGCTGGGGCGGAAAGTCCGCAACCTGCTCCTTTAATGAAACCTGCTTTGCTATTCTTTCAAATATCGGTATTACAACGTGGATACCCGTTTCCCACGTGCAATGATATGCGCCGAGGCGCTCAATTACAAATGCTCTTGACTGAGGAACGATTTTGATGTTTGCTATAATGACTATAACCAAAACAAGCAAAAGCCCTGCTAAAACGTACAACCACCACATATTACTTTACTTCCTTTCTTGCAACAATTACTTTGTTGCCCTGTATTTTTTTAACGACTACGTACTCGTCCTTCGGAATAACGCTGCCGTTTGCCGAACGTGCGCTCCATATGATGCCGTTCATTTTTACCGCACCCGTATCCTTTATATTGTCTATTTCCTCGGTGACCGCTACAACCTTGTCTATGTAAAGTTCAAGGTTAGTCTCCTGATCTTTAGTCCTCTTCATGAATTTCTTTACAAATCTTCTTGTCGATACAAGAAGGACTGCCGATAAAAAGACAAATATAAGAATCTGCCACTGAATCCCCAGTGCGGGAAAGATTGCCGTTATTACGGCAGTTACTGCGGCGCTTGCTGCAAGCCATATGGAGACGAGTTGGGTTGTGGAAAGTTCAACCACTACAAGCACTACCGCAAGTGCAAACCAAAACCAAATCATATTTTTGCCTCCTTCTACTATATTCTATCATAAATTAAGCCACTTGTAAACACATTTCAATCAAATATGTGAGACTTTGATACGACTTTTTTCGCTTTCAAGAGGTCTTTCGTATATTTTCATATTTTCATCGAGTACAGCCACGAGAGAATATCTGTTTACATCATACGATGTTTTTGCAAGTGATTTATTCATTACAAGTTTTATGTATTCGTCCTCATTTCCGTATTCATATAAGCAATCGGCGGGTAAAAGATCGCTTTGCCCTTTTATATTGCTTGCAACTATCGGCAAGTGAGAACGCATAGCCTCGACGATATTGAAAGGCAAGCCCTCTGTTTGAGACGCCGAAACGTAAATATCCGCCACGGAAAGATAAGTGTAAACATCGTTTGTGAAGCCAGTTATACTAACTCTGTCGGAAAGAGCGTTTTTGCAAATATACTTTTCAGCTTTTTTGCGCTCCGTGCCGTCGCCTACAAGGGTCAAAGTGAAATAATCAGGCAATTTTTTCATCGCGCGGACAAGAAAAATCTGGTTTTTTCGTTTACTTATCTCGCCGACAAAGACAAGATTTATTTTGCCGTTGCTTTTCTCGATTTTTTTCGTTTTTTCTCTGCTGAAATCTACACCCATTCCGTTTATTTTATACACTCCCCCGAGGCAAAGACGGTTTGACATTGCGATCTGAAAGTCCTCTTCATTCATAACGACAATATCGTCGGTGACATTTTTAACCGCTTTTTCACAAAGTAAATAAATCTTTCTTTTGAGAAAATTCGTGTTTTTATCAAAGAGATAGCCGTGAACGGTGTTTACGACGTACGGTCTTTTCTTCATACCGAGCATTGCAAGTCTTATAAAAAATGCGGCAAGAGTGGTGTTGAGATAAACGACGTCGAATTTTTCTCTTTTTATTATTTTTCGTATTTTCAGCGACAAAATCAGGTTTTTCAGCGACAATGTGTGCTTTTTAAAGCCTACATCAAAATCGGCTCCATTCCCGGACGCCATTATTTTTACGTCGTGCCCCGACTCGACAAATCTATCTATGTAAGGGCGATGAAAGTTGTTTATGTGCACCATATTAGATGCTGCGATAAGTATTTTCATTTTACGTATTTTTCGTTCCTGTTGAACATTTTGAACGGTGTTATAAGTATTATTTTTATATCGGACCAGAGAGTCCAGTTCTCTATGTACTTTATGTCAAGTTCTATTCTGCGCTCTATAGAGGTATCGCCGCGGTAGCCGTATATCTGTGCAAGACCGGTAATACCCGGCTTTACCTGATGCTTTACCATGTACAAAGGTATTGTTTTACTGTATTCTTCGACATATTTCGCAAGTTCGGGACGAGGACCCACTATCGACATCTGTCCGAGCAGGACGTTAAAAAGTTGCGGTAACTCATCGATACCCGTTTTTCTCATAAATGTTCCGAATCTTGTTTTTCTCGGGTCAGTATTTGTCGTCCACGCTGTATCCTGCTCGCTGTTCACGACCATAGAGCGAAACTTGTACATTGTAAATTCTTTATTGTTTCTGCCCACTCTTTTTTGCTTGAATATGACGGGACCCTTTGATGACAGGCGGACCCCGATAAATGCAACAGCCATTATCGGAAGAGTGAGAATTATAAGAATCAGCGACACAAATATATCAAGCACTCTTTTCATGGCGGCATTCCCGAGATTATCAAGAGGAATTGCCCTCGTGTTTATTATCGGCAAATTACCTATCATATCTACCTGACATTTGGATCTGAAGTATCTGTACATTGCGGGAATAATCGAAGCCCGTACTCCGTTTTTATCGCATACCGAAACGATCTCCTGAGTCTTTGGCTCTTCTCTGACACTAAGGGCAAGTATAACCTCCCGCGGATGATATTTTTTTATAACCTCGTCAAGATCTTTATATTCTCCGAGCTTCTTGAATCTCGGCTTTTTAACATCGCTTACACACCCTATTATATTATACCCGAAATGAAGATTATCATTTATCTGCCTTGCATACTCCTCCGCCCCGTAACCGTTGCCGACAATAAGAACATCCTTCGGATTTTTGTTCTTCATTCTCATATGGTGTAAAATCTTTACAATCACTATTTTTTTAAGGCATATGAAAGCAAGTGACAACGCACATGCGGATATTGTCCACAGGTAGTATCTTTTTTCCGGAGAAAAAATCGCAATTCCAACAAGGATAACAGTCATTACAAACATCTGAGCAACAGCTATTCTGAAAACGGAATAGCTTAATTTTTCATATCTCTGGGACGAGTACAAATTCATTATGAAGTATGAGGCACTTGCACCCAATGCAATGAGAGCGACTATAAAAATAGTTTTTTTGCCGAGCCCGCCGCCGAATCTCTTGTAAACCAGCTCGAAGGTTATGTATATGGAGAGCAAATTGAGCATAAGATCCCCTGCAGCGCTCAAAGCAAGAATGATATTTTTATTTCTCTGCATACTTGTCCTCCTTTACAAAACAAAAGCACCAATCGGAAAGATCAATGCTTTATGTTCTTACAATATTCCAGATATTTATCGCAAATCTCTCCCGCATCCCCGTACGCCATCATTTTGGAGTCCTCAATCCATAAGGCCTTCTGACAAAGACTCTTTACCTGCGCCATATTGTGAGAAACTATTACAAATGTTACTCCGCGATTTCTTAATTCACTTATCCTCTTTGCACATTTTTCTCTGAAATTTTCGTCTCCTACCGACAAAATTTCGTCAACAAGCAAAATGTCGGGATCGACATCTATCGCTATTGCAAAGCCAAGCCTTGCTACCATTCCGGAAGAAAAATTCTTAATCGGCACGTTCATATAGTCCTGAAGTTCCGAAAATTCAACTATCTCATCATACTTTTTTGCAAGTTCGCGCTTGGAATACCCGAGAATTGCCCCGTTAAGATATATATTTTCTTTTGCGGTAGCCTCAAAGTCAAAACCTGCCCCGAGATTCAGAAGCGGCGCGACAAGACCGTTTACTTCAATTGATCCTTCGGTAGGTCTCATAATTCCCGTTATAAGCTTAAGAAGCGTACTCTTGCCTGCGCCGTTATGGCCTATAAGACCTATGGATTCACCCTTCTTTACATTGAACGATATATTGTCGAGTATTCTCTTTTTTTGCCTCTCGATTTTCCCTTTCAAGAGCCTTATGAAAAACTCTTTCATATTATCTATCTTTTCGGACTGCATATAAAAGTCCATGCACACATTTTTGACTTCTATTATGTTTTCCGTTGATTCGATATTATCCATGGAGACACCTTTCATCAAATATTGAAAATAAACCTGTGTTTTGTGAAATTGAAAAATATTGTTCCTGTAACGGTTGTGATAATGCCTATGAGATAAAGCGTAAGCGTCTCCATCCCACTCGGGAACGACATAGTACCGTAGGCACAACCGTATATTATCGCACGAAAATACTGCACATAATGATACATGGGGTTAAGGCTTATTATAGGAACCATGTAACTGGGAAGAGAGTCAGTTGTGTAAAAAATAGGAGTAAGGTACATCCAAAGGGTCAAAAATACATTATAAAAATGCATGATATCCCTGAAAAAGACATAGAGCCCGGAAAAGAACAAAGAAAGGCCGAAACTGAAAAGGAACAGCGCCGGTATCATGACAAATGTCATAAACATATTTACGCTGAACACGGTGATATTGTAGGCCAATGCCACGACAACCATGACGGCAATAAGAGCGATAAATGAGAATGCGAAATTTACAATAGCACTCAGATTGCATGACAGCGGAAAAACGCTGTACGCTATTTTATTCTTTGTTAAAAGTCCTCTGTTGTTGACAAGAGAAGTAAGCGACTGAGTCGTTGCCGCACGCATCATATTAAACACAATGTTTCCGCAAAGAAGATACAAAGAATATGTAGGATCATCTTTGCCGAAAAAAGCACTGAACACCAGATACATGACGAGCATGTTCAAGAGAGGATTAAGAACGGTCCACAAGATTCCTATTGCGGAATTTCTGTACTGCACTTTTATATTTCTCTTGACTAACTGCAAGACTATATTCTTGTTTTTCATAAGTTCTTTCTTCTGCTTTTCGAAAAAGAACTTTATTTTCTGTTTGCGCTGCTCCGTCGCTAAGGAACTGAATATATGGTTCATAAGCATTTACCCTTAATTTTTATTGCAAAATGGTCACATTTAGTTTAATTATATCATTTTTTGGGGCACTTGTCAAGTAAAAATAAGTTTTACAAAGTTTTTAAGAATCTCGTAAATACGGCTGCCGAATAAAATCATGAGAATTGCTAAAATTGCAAGCATGGAAACAGCAATCATTGCCTGTGGCTTCCACTTTTTTAAAGAACCGAGATTTTCACTCTTTATAAATCCAAATCCCGAAAGTACCGGCGCTATAGCCTTGGAGATGAGCCCAACGGGATTCAACGCATGCACCGCAACCTTATGGTTTTCGTTCAATGGGCAACTCCCCGTCCCACCGACACTTGACGCATATACGTTCACTCTGTAAAATCTTTATCAATCATAACACACAAATATATGTTTTGCAACACTTTTTGAAAATTATCGTAATTTTCATAATTTATTCATTGACAAATCACACAGCAGGGTGTATAATCAGATTGTAATTTGAGAATGATTCTCAAATTTTAATAAAAATATGAAAAAGGGTTAATTATGGTCTGGGATATTCTTCTTGACGCTTTAATAGACACGGCAAAATCGATCCCGTTTTTATTTCTTGCGTATCTTTTAATGGAATTTATCGAGCACAAGGCTTCCGAAAAAATGGAAAACGCGCTCAAAAAAATAGGTGCGGCAGGTCCTGCCGTCGGTGCAGGGCTTGGATGTATTCCGCAGTGCGGTTTTTCTGCCTCGGCGGCTAATCTCTATACCGCCGGCGTTATAACAGAGGGCACTTTGATATCGGTGTTTATTTCAACTTCCGATGAGGCAATTCCGATACTTCTCTCCTCGCCCGATTCTTACGGCTCAATATGGAAGCTCATACTTTTCAAGCTTCTGGTAGGCATTTTTGCCGGATTTGCGATAGATA
>CAMETB010000062.1 GCA_945936265.1 uncultured Clostridia bacterium | reverse complement strand
TTACTCATATTTGTATCACGAGTTCGTCAATAATTTTATGGGCAACCAGATATGCACGATGCTCTCCGAGGAGGAATATAACTACACTTACCGCGCATCGTATTCTTTTCTTGCCGGGGATATGATAACGCTTGTTCTGCGCTATGACGGCTTGCCGGTTTCCGCATGGGGAAAAGACAGAAAGATATTGGATAAAAGAGTGGTTTATCCGTTTTTGAAAGAACTTACGCAATGGAGAACGCACGCGGGAAAAGAATTTTTGCACAAGGGTAAGATGATAAAGCCCGAAAAAGTATTTTGCGGAAAAAATAAATTTACGCTAAACGACGGGTCGGAGTTTTTTGTGGACAAAGTGATGACCGCATCATATCGCTACAAAGGAAAGAGCGTACAGTTCCTTGTCAATTATAACTTGTCACCCGTCACCGTTTCCTTTGAAAAAGAGGTTGCATTATATACGGATTGCTTGTTGAAGGAAGAGAAACATGTAAAAACCGTGGAGCTCAAACCCCTCAGCGTTGCAATGATAAAAATCAATTAATTGCATTAAAAAAGAAAAAAGCCGTAAAACTGTTGACTTTGATAAAAAAAGGCTGTATAATTATAATACAATAAATTCCATCAGAACAGGAGCATGACTTAAATGAAATACTGTACCAAATGCGGAAATGAACTTATGGACGAAGCGGTAATCTGCCCGAAATGCGGTTGTTCAACCGGATATCAGGCACCTGAGAAAAAAGAAGGATCTACCCAAAATTCAGGGCTGAAAACCGCGGCAAAAATTTTTATGATAATAAGTACGGTGGTTTTGGGAATATATCTGATCCCGCTTGCATGGTGTATCCCTATGACGATCTCTTATTTCAAAAAGGTTCAGAACAACGAGCCTGTTTCAACAGGATTTAAGGTTTGCAGTTTGCTTTTTGTAAACACCGTTGCGGGAATCCTGATGCTTTGCGACAAAGACTGAGATACATAAAAATATTTTTAAAAAGCAGGTCTTACGACTTGCTTTTTTATATGCATCTTCGCAGGGAAGGTAAAATGTCGGGAAATCACAGCGTTACTCATCTTATAATAATAAAAGCGGAGCATAAAATTGCTCTGCTTTTTAAGTTTTGTTATTCACTTGCCAGACCGTCAAGTATATCGAACATCTCGTCAAGGGTGGTGGCAAAATTAACGCTCCTTCTTGCTATGGCGGCAGAGGGAATACCCTTTATATACCACGAAACATGCTTTCTTGCCTCACATATGCCGACTTTTTCGCCCTTTTCGGATACAAGCATTGAAATATGCTCCTTTGCAACCTGTATTCTCTCGAAAATATCGGGGGGAGTGTACGGTTTTCCTTGCAGGCGGTGCTTTATCTCGTCAAAAATAAACGGATTTCCGAGCGCACCTCTGCCTACCATTACACTGTCGCAACATGTATATTCCATCATATTTACGGCGTCCTCGGCACAAAAAATATCGCCGTTGCCGACGACGGGTATTTTTACCGCGTCCTTTACCGCTTTTATATATGACCAATTTGCACTCGGCTCGTAGAGTTGCTCCCTCGTCCTTGCGTGGACGCATATGGCAGAAGCACCCGCCTCCTCGGCAATTTTTGCAATTTCAACACAGTTTACGGAACTTTTGTCCCACCCCGCGCGGATTTTAACCGTCACGGGCACGGCTGATTTTTCAACACACCCGGAGATTATTTTCCCACACAGGTCGGGGCTTTTCATAAGCGCGCTGCCATCTCCCGAGGAAACTATCTTTTTTACGGGGATCTCCCCATATTTATGTCGATTATGTCGGGTGGAGTGTCGGAAATACAATGCTCGTATTCATTCCTCGACACAAGATAAGCGCATTCTCCCATAATTTCAGGGTCGTGACCGAATATCTGAATACCTATGGGAGTGTCGCTCTTTTCGGTTTTTGCAAGCAGGGCGGTTTTTCTATCTTTAAAATGTACCGCTACGGAACTTATCATTTCGCTGACGCAGTAGTCAGCCCCGTATCGCCTTGCTATTTTGCGGAAAGGCGCGTCGGTTACCCCCGCCATCGGAGCGAGAATTATTTTACCTTTGAAATCCACATTTCTCCTCCGTAATCTGAGAATACTCAATTTTGCTTCTGTACCGATTTATACTCGTCGTAAAACTTGTAGTAGGGGCAGTCCTTCGTTCTCGAATTTATAAAATCGAGATACTCATCCTCGTCAAGATCTATTTTGCAGACATACTGATCCGAAAACTCGTCGTAGTCGTAGTATTCGCAACTTTCACACGATTTCTTCATTTTATTTCACCGTGTAGGTGGTGCCATCCTTCGTGTCGATAAGAGTAACTCCCATAGCGGAGAGTTTGTTCCTTATCTCGTCGGCAAGAGCATAATTTTTCGCTTTCTTTGCCTCGGCACGCTCGGCTATCATCTTTTCGATCTCGTCCTTTAACTCGTGCTCGCCGCTCTGTTCCTTTACGTCCCTTACAAGACCGAGTGAGAGGACTTTATCCATATCCGCTATCGCCGCAAGTTTGGAGGCGTCGGAGACGTCGGCTTTAAGAACGTCGTAAAGGGCGGTTATGCCGAGCGCGGTATTAAGGTCGTTGCCGAGCGCCGCATCGAATTTTTCGTGACACTCTTTAACGAACTTTTCGTCAGCCTCTCCCTCTCTCGAAAGAGCGTCTATTCTCTTTAAGAGTTTGTCATAAGTTGCTTGTGCCTGATCAAGTGCGGAATAAGAGAATGTAAGCGGCTTTCTGTAATGTGAGAGCAGGCAGAAAAATCTGTATGCAAGCGGATTATATCCCTTTTCGGTAAGAAGCGACACGGTTAAAAATTCGCCTTTTGATTTGCTCATTTTACCCGTTTCGTCGTTCAGGTGGTGAACGTGAAACCAATAGTTGCACCATTTGTGACCGAGATATGCCTCGCTTTGCGCTATTTCGTTTGTGTGGTGCGGGAATATGTTGTCAACTCCTCCGCAATGTATATCGAGCTTTTCTCCGCAATACTTCATGCTTATGCAGGAACACTCTATATGCCAGCCGGGATAACCGAGCCCCCACGGGCTTTCCCATTTGAGCTCCTGGTCGTCAAATTTGGACTTTGTAAACCAGAGGACGAAGTCGCTCTTGTTTCTCTTGTTTTTGTCTTCTGTAACGTCGTCACGCACGCCGACCATAAGCTCGTCGCTTGAATGACCGGTAAGAGCATAGTAATCTTTTACTTTCGAGGTGTCAAAATAGACATTGCCCTCGGCAAGATAAGCGTACCCCTTGTCGATAAGCGCGCTTATCGTCTTTATAAATTCGGGTATGCAGTGCGTTGCCGGCTCAACGACGTCGGGCATTTTGATGTTGAGTTTTGCGCAGTCGTCAAAAAACGCTTTCCTGTAGTAATCGGCAATTTCAAGCACGGTCTTGTGCTCGCGCTTTGCACCTTTGAGCATTTTGTCCTCGCCCGTATCGCCGTCGCTTGTCAGGTGGCCGACATCGGTTATGTTCATAACTCTTAAAACATCATAGCCCTCGTACCTCAGGAACTTTTCAAGGATGTCTTCCATTATATACGTGCGCAGGTTGCCTATGTGCGCAAAATGGTAAACGGTAGGACCGCAGGTATACATTTTTACCTTGCCCAGCTCATTCGGTACGAAATCTTCTACTGCCTTTGAAAGAGTATTGTAAATTTTCATGATTTTATCCTCAGTTAAAATGATATCTTGAGATCGCCGCTATTTCCGATATTACTATGAATATCGAAAAGATGCAGACTAAAACCGACACTCCGCTTTGCGATATTATGAGAGATGTCGTATTGAACGCAATGTGGAAAAGCGCACACGGCACAACGGAATCAAACTTGATATAAAGCCAACCCATTATCACACCGACGGCGGTTGCGTAGAGAAAACCGATAACCGTTCCGTGCATTGCGCCGAAAACGAGGGACGAAATGATAATCGCCACCCATGAGTTCATGTTCTGGTTCAGCTTATTCAGAACAAGCCCTCTGAAAAGCACTTCCTCGGCGATCGGGCCGACAAAAGCCACGGAAAGATATTTTATCACGGTACCGCTTTGCTCAATGTATTCATAATTGTTGTTAAGCGAGTTTACGAGTTCCTCGGGAAAAGGGATGAGATTGATTATAAAGATTATCGCAAACTGTGCCGCCACGCCGAGAATGATGGCAGAGAAACCGAACGGCGCAGGCATGGGGTTTAATCTTATCGCGTTTCTTATACTTGATTTACGCAACATATAGAAAATTGCAAAAGCGAGTATCATAATAAGGTTTGAGAGCATTGAAATTTCCGTGGATTTGGACATGACCAGCCTGTAAAAATCATCTGCCGACAAACTTGCGTTCTGCACTCTCATCATAATTTCTGCCGCCAATGTCACTGCAAACTGAACGGCAAACCATACGGCAATATATGCAATACATTTCAGAACGGCAATTGCAATACCGCCGAATGAATATTTCTTTTTCAAAATCACACCCCGCAATCAAGGTAATAAGTAATAAGTAAGAGTGAAAAGGTTGCTCTTTTGCGATAATTATACAACAAAAAGATAGATTTGTAAACCTTTAATATAATATTTTTGATAATTTTCGGAAAAAATCAGAAAAAACTATTGCAATCGTAAAAAATGTGTGATATAATGCCTATGGTTTTGAAGTATGGCAAGAGTGAGCGCGGCTCACTCTTGTTTTCTTGAACATGGAAAACGAAAGGAGAAACATATGAAATCATCGGGTAAAACCGCAGAGGAAGCGCGCGCACTCGCAGAGCCTGTTGCCGAGTCGCTCGGATATTTTATATGGGACGTCGAGTACGTGAAGGAAGGGACGGAGTGGTTCCTCCGGATAACGATAGATTCCGACAAAGGTATCGATATAGAGGACTGCGAAAAAATGTCGCACGCTATGGATCCCGTGCTTGACGAAGCGGACATTATCGAGGGTTCATATCGTCTTGAAATTTCCTCGCCCGGTATCGAGAGGGAGATAAAAAACGATTTTCACCTCTCAAAATGTATCGGCGAAAAGGTTCAGGTAAAACTTTACACTCAGATTGACGGCTCAAAGACGATAATCGGAACGCTTGAGGGATATTCCGGCGACAGCGTTGTGGTTGACGGCAAAGAGATACCTAAAAAATCAATAGCCAAAATGAATATCTATTTTGAATTTTAACGGAGGAAAAAGGAAAAATGAACAGCGAATTTTTTGAATCACTCGACGCACTCGAGAGAGAGAGACACATACCGAAGGAGTACATGATAGAAAAAGTCGAGGCGGCGCTTACCGCGGCTTGCAAAAAGGAATACGGAACGACCAATATCTCCGTTGTAATAGATCCCGAAAAGAAGGATATGAAAGTTTACAGAAAGTATAAGATAGTCGCCGAGGTGGAGGACCCCGCAACCGAGATGACCAAAGAGGACATCGAGAAGTTCGAGGAAGAAATGCGCGCAAAGGGCGTAAAACTGAAAGTGAGAAGCCGCCGCCGTTCAATAGGAAGCGATTATGAATATGAGCTTCAGACAAAAGAGTTCCGCCGTCTTAGCGCACAGAACGCAAAACAGGTAATAATACAGGGTATAAGAGAAGCCGAGAGAAACTATCAGGCAAAGGAATACGAGGACAAACGCGGCGAGATGCTCTCGGCAGTGGTTACCAAGGTTGAGGATTCAACCGGCACGGTAGTTGTCGACACGGGAATATCGCAGGCGGCGCTCCCCAAGAGCGAGCAGATACCGGGAGAGGTGCTTAAAGTGGGCGACAGAATAAAAGTGTTCGCAACACAGGTAAGCTCACCGGAGGTAAAAGGTCCGCTCGTAACTCTTACAAGACTTCATCCGAACCTCGTAAAAAGACTTTTCGAAACCGAAGTGCCTGAGATATCCGACGGAACGGTTATAATAAAGAGCGTTGCGAGAGAGGCAGGCTCAAGAACGAAAATAGCTGTTTATTCAAGAGACCCCGAGGTTGACGCGGTCGGCGCATGCATAGGAAACAAGGGTGCGCGTATATCTCCGATTGTTGACGAACTTCATGGGGAAAAGATAGATGTAATCCCTTACAGCGATGATCTTTGCGAGTATATAAAGGCGTCGCTTCTGCCCGCTTCCGTAAAGAGCGTAACGCTTGAGGGAGAGAGAATGGCAAAGGTTATAGTCCCTGCCGATCAGCTTTCGCTTGCGATAGGAAAAATGGGACAAAACGCGCGTCTTGCCGCAAGACTTACCGGCTGTAAGATAGATATAAAGAGCGAGTAACCGAGGAAAAACGGGGTGAGTTCATGGAAAATAAGAAGATAAAGAAAGTACCCATGCGCAAATGCCTCGGCTGCATGCAGTCGTTTCCCAAAAAAGAACTGATACGGGTTGTAAGAACGCCCGAGGGAGAAGTAGTCCTTGACGCAACGGGCAAAAAATCCGGCAGGGGAGCATATGTATGCAAGAGTGAAGCCTGCCTGAAAAAAGCGATAAAATCGGGCAGGATACGCGCAAATCTCGAAGTCGATATACCCGATAAAACCGTAGAAGAACTTGCAAGGGAGATAGCCGGGGAGTGAATAACGACAGATTTTTATCGATGCTCGGTCTTTGCCGCAAGGCGGGGAAACTTGTAATAGGAGTACCTATGGTGGCAAAGGAAATCTCCGAGGGAAAAATAAAAGTCGTTTTTGTGGCTGGCGACGCTTCGCAAAACGCAGTCAAAAAAATAAACGACAAATGTACTTTTTATAACGTGGAGTATATAAAAACCGACATATGCGCCGATACGCTCTCTCATGCTGTCGGCAAAAGCGGTCCGGTATGCGCGCTCGGCATAACCGACGGAAATTTTTCAAACGAACTAACAACCCTTATATCTTACGAAAAGAGGTAAACAGCATGGTACAACGTATAAAGGATTTTGCCAAAAAGATAAATTTCGATGTAAACGATGTTATTTCCGAGGCGCAGAATATCGGCATTTCAGGCAAGAACCAGTCCTCGTCTTTAAGCGAAGAAGAGGCGTCCGGAATATTGAACGCAATAACTCTCGGGAGGCAGATTTCGAGTATCGACGATTATCTCGACGGAAAGATAGTCATCCCTTCCAAGAAAAAGCCGAAAAAGAAAACCGAGAAAAAGGCTGAGCCGAATGAGGAGGCGAAACCGGAGACTAAGGCAGAGGAAGCGCCCGGGATTAAGGCTGAAGTTAAGGCAGAAACCAAGGCAGAAGTTAAGGCAGAGGTTAAGACGGAAGTTAAACCCGAGGCAAAGGCGGAGCAGAAACCGCAGACACAGACCGCACAAAAGACAGAGGCAAAAGCAGAGCCGAAGGTTGAGGTAAAAAGGGCGAGCGAGATAAACGAGATGGCGAAAAACGCAATGGCACCGAAGGGCGACAAGCGCGATTTCCGCACGGATTTCAAAAAGCCCGCACAGAAAAACGATACATTTGCTTCCTCGGCGCAAAAGCCCGACTTCAGACAGAAAGACGGCTTTAAGAAGGATCTCGGTCAGGACAAAAAGAATTTCGACCGTCAGGGAGGAGACTTCCGCAAGGGTACGGATTTCAGACGTGACGACCGTAGCTCCTTTGGCGGATTTGATAAGGACGCAGGATCAAGGCGCCCGCAGTATAATCCCGCTCCGAAGGTAAAACATCAGGACAGCAACACTGTTGAAATAAAGAAGAAAACGGGCGCTACCCGTATAGTAGATACAAGGACTGTCGATATTGATTTGTCCAAATACGACGACAAGACGGATATGTACGCATCGTCTTACGAAGCATACGGTCAGTCTGCCTCCAAGCAGAAGCTTAAAAAGCAGAACTCAAAGGACGCATACGGCTCAAAGAAAGAAAAAGAGCGTATGGCAATGGAAAAAATGAAGAGAGAGGTGTTTGAAAAAGCGAAGAACACCAAACTCTCCATAACCGTTCCCGACGAGATAACCG
>CAMETB010000061.1 GCA_945936265.1 uncultured Clostridia bacterium | reverse complement strand
CCTTGACAAATGGGCGTAAGACGGATATAATGGTAAAGCCGTATGAAAAAACGGGCCATTAGCTCAGTTGGTTAGAGCTACCGGCTCATAACCGGTCGGTCCGGGGTTCGAGTCCCTGCTGGTCCACCAAAACAAAAGAGCACCTTCGGGTGCTCTTTTGTTTTGATAGAAATCGTCACGCAGGGACTCGAACGAGCACGTGGACCCCCAAAACTCGCACGCTCGTTTCGGGGAACCCCTACGCGTTAAGCAAACCGTTCGGGGAACGGTTTGTAGCGATGACCGAAGATTTTTGCAAGGCATAAAGAAAAAATGCGCACAAATTGCCTTGCAAAAATCAAGAGCGTACTCCCCTCGAGTCCACCAAAAATTCTCGGGAGCAAAGCGACCGGGAATTTTTACTTATTACCTCTTCACTCTTCACTTTTCACTCAAATTGCTCCCGAGAATTTTGAGGTAAAAAGTAATAGTGAAAAGTGAATAAGTGAAAGTTACATTGGTTTGGTTACACACTAACAATGAAGCGAGGGTGAGTCGAACGAGCACGTGGACCCCCAAAACTCGCACGCTCGTTTCGGGGAACCCCTACGCGTTAAGCAAACCGTTCGGGGAACGGTTTGTAGCGATGACCGAAGATTTTTGCAAGGCATAAAGAAAAAATGCGCACAAATTGCCTTGCAAAAATCAAGAGCGTACTCCCCTCGAGTCCACCAAAAATTCTCGGGAGCAAAGCGACCGGGAATTTTTACTTATTACCTCTTCACTCTTCACTTTTCACTCAAATTGCTCCCGAGAATTTTGAGGTAAAAAGTAATAGTGAAAAGTGAATAAGTGAAAGTTACATTGGTTTGGTTACACACTAACAATGAAGCGAGGGAGTCGAACGAGCGCGTGGACCCCCAAAACTCGCACGCTCGTTTCGGGGAACCCCTACGCGTTAAGAAAACCGTTCGGGGAACGGTTTTTAGCGATGACCGAAGACTTTTGCACTCTAAAAGTCCTTAAAAAGATGGGAACACGCGCACAATTATCCCTGAAAACGAACTACTTGACAAAATATTGTCAAACGATATATAATATAATTATGGAAAAATTTGACCTGATATTTTTCGTTTTTCTTAACGTCTTCGCCAATCCCGGATTGTTTGGTTTTCAGTCAAAAGAAAAAAATTAAAGGAGTAAAAGTATTTTGAAAAAATTCGCTTCATTTGTTTTGATTATAGTGACTCTTATTTCGCTTTCGTTTGCGATGGCGGGCTGCTCGGGCAACTACTCGAAAAAAAACGTGACCGGCATCTACGGACTGGAAAGAATGTTTTACAAAAATAATGTAGGTACGACAGATCATAACACGTATAATTTTGCGGGTAAGTACGATTATTACATTCTCGTACTGTATGAGGATAAAACAGGCAAAGTGATATTGAGGGCTGAAGATGGCGAGGAAACGTCATACGTCGTAAGTTACACACTCAAATTCAAAGAAGATGAACCCGACGCCGTGAAAAGCGTTTGCGTAGAGGGATTTATGTTGCCGCAGTATGAAATGGTCGACGGAAGCCCCGTTTTAACATTTTCGGAGCCAACGGAAGCCACGTTTACTTTTGTTCCTTTACTCAAGGATTTGACGTACAGAAAATACGATTTCAGAATTGACAACAATGTAGGAATAAGAAACACCAATCTTCTGGAATTCAGCAGGATTACAACAAATACGGCGGACAGCAGAATAGAAAAAGCGAAAAAAAGACAAATAGACAGAAAACATGTTCGCGGTGACGACACCGTCACGGATGACGAGGAGAAGGATTGAGAAGTGTAGCCCTGAACGAAGGTGCCCTGTGTTATTAAAAGTAAGTGTGCAAAAGTTACGACAATAGTGGTGGTTGCATAACTGCGGTTCTTGCGGTTTTATCATTTTCGGGTTGGCTCTGATATTCAATGACGGCACGGCTGACGAAGCATAGAGCGCTTACGATATAAACAATTCAGCCCTGAATATAAAGAAGATTTTATTGTAACATCGGGTATTGCAATCTGACATTGAATAGTCTATAATTTTATTGTGAAATCTTGTATGGGTTGAAATTTCGGAATCTTATTGAAAATTTACCCATAAAAAATTATAAAAAGCACAACGTAAAATGGATAATGCATTTTTTGAATAAGAAAAGCAAGGAGCAACTATATGAAAATGACGTTTCGTTGGTACGGCGAAAAGGACAGTATTCCGTTGCAGTACATAAAACAGATACCGAATATGTCCGGGGTAGTTACGGCAGTTTACGATGTCCCTGTAGGGCAGGTGTGGGAAAAAGAAAAAATCGCACGTCTTAAAAGTCTCTGCGATGAGGCGGAGCTTGAAATGGAAGTTATCGAATCCGTTCCCGTTCATGAGGATATAAAACTCGGAAAGCCCACGCGTGACGAACTTATAAAAAACTATGCGGAAACGATAAGAAATCTCGGTCAATACGGCGTAAAATGTATTTGCTACAATTTTATGCCCGTGTTTGACTGGTTGAGAACTAACCTTAAAACCCCCGCAAAAGACGGCAGCAACTCGCTTTCGTACAATCATGCGGAGCTTTTAAGTCTCGACCCGAAAAACCTGCACCTTCCGGGGTGGGATGAGAGCTATACCCCGAAGGAGTTAAATGCGCTTTTAGAGGAATACAAAGGAGTTTCGCACGAAAAGCTGTTTGATAACCTTGTGTATTTCCTGAACGGTATAATGCCTGCCTGCGACGAGGCGGGAATCAATATGGCAATCCACCCGGACGATCCGCCGTGGGATATGTTCGGCTTACCGAGAATTATAACCTCGGAGGAAAGTTATGATAAGTTGTACGCCGCGGTACCGAATAAGCATAACGGAATTACGTTTTGCACAGGGTCTCTTGGTGCTGGTCGGTTTAACGATTTACCTAAAATGGCGTCAGAATACGCGTCGAGAATTTATTTTGCGCACATAAGACAACTGAAATATTGCGCAGATAAAGACTTTACAGAGGCAGGGCACATTACCGCCTCGGGAGATCTTGATATATATGCAATAGTAAAATCGCTTGTAAAGGCGGGATTTGACGGATATGTAAGACCGGACCACGGCAGAAATATCTGGGGTGAGGACGGCAAGCCGGGATACGGACTTTATGACAGGGCACTTGGTGCTGCGTACTTAAACGGACTTTTTGAAGCGATAGAGAAGGAGAGCAAATAAGATGAAGTTACCTTTTAAGGTTGATTTAAGCGAAAAAGTAGCAGTGATTACGGGAGCAGGCGGGGTAATTTGCAGTGAGTTTGCAAAAGCACTTGCGTCCTGCGGAGCAAAGGTTGCCCTCCTTGATATAAATGAGAAAGCCGCAAAAAAGTATGCCGACGAAATAGGTGAGAACGCGATATCGATAAAATGCAACTGCCTTGACAAAAACAGTATTTCGGAGGCAAAAAAGATAATCAATGATAAGTGGGGCAAGGTTAATTTTCTTATAAACGGCGCAGGAGGAAACAACCCCAAAGCCACGACGGATAACGAATATATGACACCCGAACTTGACGGGGTAAAGGACTTTTTCTCTCTTGACGAGAGCGGACTGAAATTCGTCTTTGACTTAAATATCACAAGCGCATTTCTCGTAACGCAGGTGTTTGCCGCCGATATGGTAAAGACAGGCGGAAATATAATCAATATATCAAGTATGAACGCATACAGACCTCTTACGAAAATCCCCGCATACAGCGCCGCAAAAGCCGGAATCAGCAATTTTACGGAGTGGCTTGCGGTTCATTTTGCGCCGTGCAATATCCGTTGCAATGCGATAGCCCCCGGATTTTTCGTAACCAATCAAAATAAAGCGTTGCTCTTTAATGAGGACGGAACGCCGACCGCGCGCACGGGCAAGATACTTGCGGCAACGCCGATGAAAAAGTTTGGCGAGGTAAGTGACCTTATCGGGTGCTTGCTTTGGCTCTCGGACGACTGCGCAAGCGGATTCGTCACAGGGACTGTAATACCCGTTGACGGCGGCTTTTCCGCTTACAGTGGGGTATAAAGAGGTAAAAAATGAAGGATTTTTTCGGTGATAGCGTTCTTTTGAACACGAAAACGGCTGCCGCACTTTACGGCTCGGTAAAGGACTTACCGATAATAGACTATCATTGCCATCTGGATATAGAAAAAATTGCGTCCGATGCGAAATTTTCAAATATCGGTCAGTTGTGGCTTGAAGGGGATCACTATAAGTGGCGTGCAATGCGCTTAAACGGCATTGACGAAAGATATATAACGGGAGATGCAAGCTGGCACGACAAATTTATTAAATATGCGCAGATAGTTCCAAAACTCATAGGCAATCCGCTCTACTACTGGACGCATATGGAGTTAAAGCAGATATTCGGTATCTCAAAGCCGCTGACTGCCGAAACGGCGGAAGAAATTTATGCTGAAGCAAATAAAATGCTTGAAACGCTTTCCGTACAAAAACTCCTTAAAAAATTCAGAGTGGAGTTTATAGCGACAACCGACGACCCGACCGATAGCCTGAATTTTCACGGCAAAATCGGTGAAACTACCGTAACTCCTACGTTCCGCCCCGACAAGCTTTATAGCTTTTCGGACGAATATATAAAAGCTCTCGGAAACTCTGCCAACGTAAAAATAGAGAATATAGACGACTTGCTTGATGCTTTGAAAATCCGTCTTGACTATTTTGTAAAAAAGGGTTGCCGCATATCCGACCATGGCTTTGAGAAGTTCCCGAGTGCCTATGCGGGAAAAGATGAAGCATCGCAACTGTTTACAAGAAGGAACTCTCTTTCTTCCGATGAAAAGGATAGGCTTTTCGGCTTTTTGCTTGTATGGCTCGCTAAGGAGTATCATAAGCGCGGTATGATTATGCAAATTCATTTTGCGGTCATACGCAATAACAATGCACAAATGTATAAAGAATGCGGCGCGGATTCCGGCTTTGACCTTATCGGGAAAGAGCAGTCTGTGAACGACCTTATCGCATTTTTCAATCAGATAAAAGATAGCGAACGCCCCGAAACCGTTTTATATACCTTAAACGATTGCAATTTGCCCGTAATCTCTGCGGTAACGGGCGCATTCCGTCACGTGAGAATGGGCGCGGCATGGTGGTTTAACGACACTTATCGGGGTATTTTGCGCAATCTCGAGGTGATTTCCGAATATTCGTCACTCGGCAACAACTTCGGTATGCTCACCGATTCGAGAAGCTTTTCAAGCTATTGCCGTTTTGACTTTTTCAGGCGTATTCTTTGCGATTATGTAGGTGAAAAGGTTGAAAAAGGCGAATACGACGTCAACTCGGCAAAGCAAATAGTAGAGGATATCTGCTACCGCAACGTCAAAAACGCAATAGAAAACAGATAAATCCCAAACGCTTTAATTCATATCTAACGGAAAGCAACCGATTTTTACGTCGGTTGCTTTTTTGCGGCATTTTATAAAAATATTTTTCAAAAAAATCAAAACCGTGCGATAATTTGCCCGCCAAAATTATTGTATAGATATAAATGCAAAATTATCGAAATTTGTTTTGGGTGGTCGTGCGGAATTGCTTTTTATCGCATTATGTGCTACAATAAAAGTAAATTAAACGAAGCGAGGTGATAAAGCAACCGTGATTTTATTATTTTCCGTCACGCCGGAGCAAGCTCCGAAAAGAAACGATCAAATAGAGAAATTGATAGCGAAAATTGCAAACGGAGATACAGCGTCATTGTATAGCGTAACGTTTATACCCGCAAGCGCCGAATATGCCCCGTCAACCTCCGAAACGCTTGATGCAAACGGCGTTTTCTGGGCAGAATAACGTAAAAAGCGATTGAGTTTTTAAGGCTCAATCGCTTTTTTGTATGGTGATTTCGGTTTATGGCTTGTATTCGGGGAGCAATCTTGATATAATCTTTATGTCAGAATTATTCTGCATAATAAAATACGGGAGCGATAAAACTGTGAAAGTTCTCCTCATCTACTATACGGGAACGTACAATACCCGCTTTCTTACCGATAGGGTAGCAGAGCGGTTTGAAAATATTAATTATTCGGTTGACAGGGTAGAGATTAACTCGGAAGCTCCAACCGTGCAAACGGACGGGTACGACTATATCGGCTTCGGATATCCGATTTACGGTTTCAATGCCCCTCATCCGTTTATGGAATATTTCAAAAAATTGCGCTTTGCGAGGGGGCAGAAATATTTTATCTATAAAAACAGCGGCGAAACGTTTGCTATGAACAACGCTTCAAGCAGAAAAATAATTCGAAAAATGGACAGGTCAGGGGCACGGTTTTGCGGCGAATATCACTTTGTGATGCCGTACAATATCCACTTTGAATTTGATGAAAATTTTATAAAGCAGATTATGTGTGAGGACAAAAAACTGCTCGATATTATGTTTTATAATCTTTCAGGTGGAATTGCACCCGAAATAAAGAGCAAGCTTATCTATAACGTCGGCGCGTTTTTCGTCGGTATTCAATCAATCGGCGGCAACGTAAACTCGTTTTTTTACAGGGTAGATAAGGATAAGTGCAACAAGTGCGGACTGTGTGCAAAGAACTGCCCGCGAAAAAACGTATCATTAAAGGACGGAAAAGTCAGGTTCGGTCACTCTTGCGATATGTGTATGCGGTGCTCGTTCTATTGCCCGCAAAAAGCGATAAAAATAGGCTTTTTGGAGGGTTGGCAGGTCAATAAATATTACGATTTGGAAAAGTTTTGGAACTCCGCCTCACCCGCCGAGCCGTATATCACAGAGAACAGCTCGGGCTTTTATAAGTGCTTTATAAAAACCTTTAACGATATAGATATGCGCTATTCGGCAATTTCAGCCGAAACGAGATAACGGTTTTTCGGGTATTTTTATATTTTTCCCGAAAACCTCTCGGTGATTTTTTCAAATTTGTATTGAAAAAGGGAGCGATTGATGATAAAATATATAAAAACGAAAAAGAGTGGAGAATAAATATGATAAAAAACAGACTTGCAAAAGCCGCAACGGTTGCGGTTTTAATCTGCACGGCTTTTATGGTTTTATTTCTGTTTACGGGATGCTCGCCGTCATCCTCGTCACCTACTGATACCGATTTGCCGGAGGATGTGCGCAAAGGCGGAAATTTCTATTATTCCGATGTTTCAGACGACTCCGGGGAGGTAATCATAAGGGGAATTGTAAATCCTAAGGAGATAGACGGGAAACCGCTTCAGATACCTTCTGCGATAGGAAACAAAAAGGTCGTCGGAATAGGAGACAATGCGTTTAATTCCGTGCAGGAACTAACTGATATAATGCTTCCAGAAGATATAGAAACTATCGGAAGTCAGGCGTTTTATAACTGTGATCATCTTGCAAGGATAACAATACCGGCAAAAGTCAATTACATAGGGGAGGGCGCATTTGAAAGTTGCGACGCTCTTAAAGTTGTCAGATTTGAAGACGGTTCCGCAATAGAAAAAATAGAAAAGCGTACTTTTTACGGATGTGCACTGCTTGACAATATAAAGTTGCCTTCATCGCTTAAAACTATAGACGAATATGCATTTTGCAACGATGAATCGCTTACTTTTATAGATCTTCCGATGAAACTTGAAAGCATAGGATCATATGCTTTTTGTGCTTGCGACAAACTTGAAGAAATTTCTGTTCCGTCATCTGTGAAAAATATGGGCGCGCATGTCTTTTTCGGGTGTGACGCTCTGACAATTTATCTTGCTTCAAAAAATGTTTCGTCAACATGGGATCCCAACTGGAACAGCTCGGGCTGTGAGATTAAGTAAAGCTGCGAGATTAAGTAAAATATATAAAAGCGGCAATGTCGGTTTTACACAACATTGCCGTTTCGTTTTAATAATGCGCTACATATCTTCTTGCCATGTACCGCTTCCCGAAGATTTACGCTTTTTAATAAGATAAATGACCGCAAATGAGAACTGCACGGCGGCGGTAAGTCGCCATGAAATAGGATACGAAATAA
>CAMETB010000060.1 GCA_945936265.1 uncultured Clostridia bacterium | reverse complement strand
ATGTCGTCAAGAGCCGCCTCAACAGCCTCGGGCAGAGCGGAGGAACTTTGCGCAACTGTCTGGAGAACTTCGAGCGCGTCGTCTCTTGCTTGCTTGCGGCTGAGAACTGTCTGAGCAAAGTAGTCGGATGTGTTTTCGTTATTCTTCAACGCATCGTTTATATTTGTGTCGCTGAGGTCGTTATCGACGCGTTTGTCTTTCGGCTCCAAAGAATCCTGATAAAGTATGTAATTTACGCCTACTGCCGCTCCTATGAGCAAAACGGCGGCTATTACTATCAGGTTTCTCGTGCCGATTTTTTTGAAAAATTTCTTGAATTTGCTTTCTTTTTTGATTTCGGTGTTTTCTGTTTTCATAATCTATTCTCCTATAAATTTTTTACACTATAAATATATTTTCGCTTTTTTCAAATATGCTAACCGAATGATACTATTTTTACTCTGCTTGAAGAAATTCCGAGATATCGGCAGATAAGCTCCGTAATTTCCACCTGTACGGAGGCATCGTCCCCGTTTGTGCAGGATACTGCAACGCCACGTATTACGGGATAAGTTTCTCCAAGATATAAAGCGCTCGAAGTTCCCGACGAGTTTACTGTAAGATAGTCCGACGTGGATTTGTTCTGAGCATAAACTTTCTCGGTTGAACTATCAAGTGATATTACTACCTTTACGTCTTTTATGCCTTTTACGCTCCTTAAAAAATTTTCCGTCTTTTCTTCGAGCTTTTTTGTATATGCGTCGGCATCGAAAGTTCTTTCGCCTGAGGAGCTGTTCTTTTTTACGATACTGCCCGACAGTATAAGCAGTATCCCTATTATTACGAGAGAAGATATTATTATTTTGTTTTTGTATTTTTTAAACATACTTTCTCCTTTGCTATTTTTTCGATACAGAGACATCGCAGCCTATCATATTTTCAAGATAACTCTTAATCCTGTCCGCGTCAGACCATGAGGCTTTGTTTGTAAGAGTGACGACTACCTTTTTTATGGTTATGATTTTTTCGTTGCTTTCTTCGGTTTCAAGAGAAACATAAACGTCTGTATCTTCAAAGTTATATTTTGAAATAAGCATATTTTTGATTTTGTCACAGATACTTTTTTCCGTTGCGTTTACTATTATTTTGTTTGCGTTGTCCGTTTTTTCCTCTATCATAAGATTATCGGTGAAATTCTTTATGTTTTCTTTTACGCTTCCTATACCTCCCACAAATGAGGAAAGAGGTGACAGAATAACGACTGCCATAACGAGCCCCATAAGATAACCTGCATACTTTTTAAGACTTTTTTCGGACGACGGCAAAAAAGAGTTTATAATTCCGCATATTACCGAGACGGTTAGCAATGTGTTAACATAAGCGTCCATTTATCTTACCTCCGCCGATGATTTTATAAAGAGGGTAATTGCAAAAATGAACAAAAGTGCCGTACATACGGTAAGGGCAAGAATAAAACCGCAAATCGAACTTGCTTCGTCAAGCATTTTTGACTCCCTCTCGCATCCGATAACAGACGCTATGCCGGAGCATATTCCAAAAGACACCCTGTTAAGAATCAAAGATATGATAACAGGTAATACTATGAGGGCTATTACGATTACAGCAATTACTCCACAGGAACTCTTTACAAAAGAAAGACTTGAAGAAACGGTTTTCAGAGCATCGGATACAGAAGATCCCACTATCGGTATAAAACTGCTGACGGCAAATTTTGCAGTACGCAAAGAGAGTGAATCACTGCTTTGCGAAATAATGTTTTTATAAGAAAAAACGAAAGAGAATATCGACATAACAAAAACAATTACGCTTGTAAAAGTGTTCTTTATCACTTTTGAAATTCCCGAGAGATTGAAACTCTCGTTAACCGAGCCGACAAGCGAGAAACACATGCATACTTTAACAAGCGGCAAAAGGGCGGCGAGTAAAATTCCTTCCGTTACCGATATGAAAATAAGCATTGAAACGTTTGACGCGGCGGCTGTCGATATGCTGCCGTTGAGTATGTACATTGTAGTCATTACAGGTATAAATGCGTTCATCACCCTGCAAAGAAGTTGCATATAATATACAGCTCCGCGGCAAAGAGTAAGACATACATTGAACACGGTAAGGGAAACGCAAAGGGATGAAAACATTGAAAAAGTATTTTTTATCGCATCCGACGAAAAGGATTTCTGCAATATATTAAAAAGCGAGGCTATTATTAAGACGCACAGGATTGCGACAAACGATTTAATGACATCGTCTATTCCCGCAAACAGATAATTAAGAATTATGTTTACAAATGTTTTTTCCGCATTGCTCCCGTTCGTGAGCGATGAAAAGTCGCCTTCAAAAAGCTCACCCGGCAGATATTGCAGCACCTCATCCGGCAAGGAATTTTTAAAGTCTTCAAGTTCATTTTCAACTGAGGATGTAATGTCGTTTGTTACCGTATCCTCGGCAAAAGAAATTGTCGTAAATGATATTGACAAAATCAAAGCAAAAACAGTTATAAGAAAGAGTTTTATAAATCTTTTCTTTTTCATACATCTACCTCAGAAGGTTGTCGCACAGCGAAAAGAGATCCTTTATCATGGGAATTGCGAGTATAAGAATTTCCGCTCTGCCGAAAAGCGAAACACGTTCGGCTATTGCATTTTCTCCTGCGTCTTTACATATATCCGATGTTATTTCGACCGCCACCGCTACACCAAGCGCCTTTATCATAGTCGGCAGATATTTGCTGACCGATGTATCTGACGATATTTCATTTATATAGAGAAGTACCGGATAAAGAGCCGAGAGGGCAATAAGGGTGATTGACACCGTTATTGCAAGACGTATAAAGAGTGAATACTCGCTTTTTATGTTTTTGAAAACAATACACACACAAAGTGCGCAAAGGACTATCCCGCAAACTTTAATATCTTCCATATCACAGACCGAATATTCTCGAGAGGGTTGAAAAAAGCGTATCGAGTTCCGAGATGATAAGAAGCATAACTATTATTATTCCGCCAACCGACAAAAGCGTTGCCTGTTCTTCACGACCGCTTTTTGAAAGAATCTGACAGGCTACGGAAATAAGCAGTCCTATGCCCGTTATTTTCAGAATTAAAGAAATATCCATTTTGTTTTCCTATATCAGAAGTATTATTATGCACACACCCGTAAAGAGTGCCATTGAGCGAAATACCTTGACCTTTCCCGAAAATTCCTTATTCATTTTATTTATAAAATCTTCCGTTGCTGACAACGTAAAATCGCACATAGCCAACTGCTCATCCTTGTATCCGTTCCCGAGAGATAAAAAAAAGTTTTTTATTACATCCGTCGTATCCTTGTCAAAAAACGAATCAAGCGAACAGAGTTTTCCCGATATAACATCTTCGATAAACGGATCGTCGGATTTGTAATTTTTGAAAATTTTATCGGTTGGAAGAGAGAAGTAAGCTATTTGCGCTCTTATATATCTTATAAATTCCGTCAACTCATTTGCTTTTCTTATTTTTTCTTTCTCGCGTTTCTCATAAAAATATGATGATGCCACCGAGGCGCAGAGTATTAAGATTGCACCTGCAATTTTCATTTTCCCGTATCTCCGATACTTGTTGTAAATATGCTCCTTCGTGCAAGCGACATACTGTTACCGCCTTTATGATGATCTTTCTTTCGCAGATCGTTAATCTCATATTCGTACTTGTCTGTGCCGTATTTTCTGCTTACTCCTATGGCGTAGTCGAATACTCCCGAAGAAATAAGCGGTATAAGTATATCTTTTGATTTGAGTTCGGAAAAATTTTTTGCGTGTGCGGTAGCAATAAGCCGCACACCGCCGTGAACCGCTTTCAGAATAGCATTCGCCTCATTTTTTGATGATATTTCGTCGCATATTATGATTTCCGGAGTCATACTTTTTGTAGCAAGTTCTATGCCAATACCTTTCGGGTAAGATATAAATACGTCCGTATTGGCCGGTGTCTTCATACAAGTGGTTATTTCCTCCCTTGTATCTATCACCGATATTCGCTTTTGTATATTTTCTTTTCCCAGCTGATATATCAGATCTCTTAAAATAGTTGTTTTTCCGACGCCGGGAGCGGAGTATATAAGCAGAGAAACCGCAAAATCTTCTTTTTTCAGTATTTCAAAAATTTTTTCCGACGCATTGTATATCATTCTCGGTATTCGGATGTTTACGGAGTTTATCTCGCAAACCCCTGTAATCTCACCGTTTTTGCAGACGGCTCTGCCGCATATTCCCGCCCTTATCCCACGACCGATGCTTATATATCCATCTTTTATGGTGTCAAAATGTGCATAAACCGAACCTTCACAGAGGGAGTTTAATATTTCTTCCATATCTTTTTCGTCTGCCGTTATATTTGTTTTTACATTTTTGAAATCTGCCATAAGGCAAACCTCGGAGTTTTTATGTATCCTTATTTCGTTCATATGTTTAAAAGAGTTTTCATCAAGAAAGGAGAGAATACCGTCTCCGATTTTTTTCGGAAGTTTTGAAAGTATAAATCCGTACTCTTCTTCATACTGTTTTTTTACCGATATGTCGTATTTCATGCTTTCTCCTTTCCGACTTGTCCGCTTTACAGTAAAAAGTATGAAATGACAAAGTAAAAAAGAACATATTTTTGCATTTGAATAACGAAAAAAGATCGCCGTTTCCCATAAAAAAGCGTAAAATTCGCTTGATTATGAGATTTTGGCGACCTTTTTTTGAACAAAAGCCTAAAAAATGTAAAAATAAATTTTTTTGTTAAAAAAAGCATTGAAAAAAGAGAAAAAAGTAGTATAATTTTAATTGGTTGCATTATCTGACGGCATACGCAGGGTGTGTATAAAACCTTTTGCGTCGGCAGTACATACATCTCCCGCTATGACCTTGCCTCTGTAAACTATTACGTTTGCATATACGGTTCCTTCGTAGTTCGGGTAGTTTGTTATTTTGTACGTGTAGCGCATGGCGGTCTTTTTACAGTATTTTGATAAATCAAGCCCCTGCTGTTTCTGGAGTTCGTTGTACGATGTCATTACCTTATCGAATTCCTTCGGTATGGTTATTTCGCACTCTTCTACCGGTGTTTCGTCAACTTTCCAACCGTATTGGGAAAGGAATTTCACAACATCATCTTTGTTCTTTACGTTATCAAACGAAATGTTCTCATTAAGAGCCGCTATTTCCGCCGTCGTGGTCGAGCGGTATGTAGGTACCAGCAATATAAGTGCTACAAGGGCAATAACTGCAACACTCACTATTCCGAAAAACTTTAACGTTGATGCTTTTAACGAATACACAAACATTTCATATCTCCTCACTTGACTCATTGTTCTTACAGTAAATATTATTGCAGGGCATTGAGAAATATTACAGAAAGGAACAAAATGATACTTATATCCGACGATAACAATTTCAGAAGACAGAAAAATGCGAAACATTTAAGGGATCAGGGCATTTTTACATTTGATTGCATTAAACAATATGCGGATTGCTATACAAAGCCGCTTATAACCATCATTGTAGATCCGACAAAAGAAGAGATGTCATTCGCTTCACAAAGCGGTGAAAACACTGTTTACGTCTTTTGCGCCAAGCATAAAAAGACATATATGATGCCTTATAAATATCTTTTTATAGACAATCAGATAGATATAAGAGCCGACGATATAAAAAGAATACTTTTTAAGGAGTTCGGTTATTCTCTCACATGCGACAATGTCGGTATGTTTGTCGTTGACAGAGAAGAAAAGTGTCTTTATATGGGTGGAAAAAATCTCATGCTTACATATACGGAATACTGTATAGCGTCATTTTTTGTTTATAATTACGGCAAGAGCTTTTCATCAGAAGAAATTTTCGGATATTGCGGTTATGCAGGGAATACGGATACTTTGGCAAACCATATATCGTCCGTCAATTCAAAGGCACGCAGGATAAGAGGCGAAAAACTTATTGTATCAACGGGCGCTACAGGATACTCGTTGAATCCCGATGTTACCGAAAAAATACTGAATATAATGAGCATATGACATCGTTTACTCTGTCGCTATCCACTTTTACATATAATACGGTGTCGGAGTCCGGTTTCTCAAGACTTATGAAGTCACCTTGTAAAACATCAAGGATTTTCTGAAGGACAGCGGAAATGCTCTCGGAAACGATACATATTTCGCCCGACTTGCTTCCGCTTATTCCGACTATACCGTATCCGCTCGGTTTTTTTCTTGAATTTACTATAAGCGTTCCTTTGAATGAGGGATTGTTTGTGTTGCGAATATTTACGGGAATTTTTGCTCTTTTTACAGGTATGAGCGCGTCTTCGTGCAGAACCGTTGCACCCATGCAGCATAATTCCCGCAGTTCTCTGTAAGTTATTATTTCTATAACATGCGGATTTTTTATTATGCGCGGGCTTGCACTCATTACTCCGTCAACGTCCGTCCAGTTTTCATAAACATCGCAGGCGGTCTTCTGTGCTACTATAGCACCCGTAATATCGGATCCGCCTCTGTCAAAAACTCTTATTTTCCCGTTTTCAGAACCGTAAAAGCCGCCTATTACGGCTTTTTTATGTTTTGACATCATATCGGTAACTCTTAACGCTGTTTCCGCCTCGTCTATCTGTCCCGACGAAAACATTATTATATCCTTCGCATCGACAAAATCGTATCCGATATACTCGGCAAGTATAACTGCGCAAAGATATTCGCCACGGCTTACTATGTAGTCTCTTTCATGCGGAAAGTTGAAAATTTTATAGAACTCCGCCGCAAGGTTGATTTTTAACTCAAGGCTGTCGGCTATACTCATAAATCTGCTTTTTATTGTATCTGCGGTGTCCTCGCCTTCGCTGTATCTTATAAGAAGATCGGTTATTTTCTCCTTGCATCCGTCACATTTGCCCGGGGCGGATACTACTACGTATCTTCTTTCGTCATCCGAAAGAATTATATCCTTTACCTTTTTTATCTGTTTGTAGTCACCAAGGGAACTGCCCCCGAATTTACATACTTTCATATTGTCCTCCGAAAGAGAGTACTCGTTATAATAAATGATATGAAAGCAAAATTCTTTTGATAAAAAATCACACGGATTTTCCGTGTGATTTTTTGTACTTATTCGGTAGTTTTTTCCGATTCGGATATGTATCTCTTTGCCTGAGTTGTGAAAAGGTTATAATATTTGCCCTTTAATTTCATGAGAGAAGAGTGATTTCCCGTTTCCACTATCTCGCCGTTTTCGATAACGAGGATAACGTCTGCCGTTGTTGCGCTTGAAAGACGGTGAGAAACAAATATTGTTGTTTTGCCTTTTCTGAGTTCGTCAAACTGATTGAATATCTGTTGCTCGGCAATAGCGTCAAGCGAAGCCGTCGGCTCGTCAAGAATAAGTATGTCGGAATCCGAGTAAAAAGCTCTTGCAACGGAGAGTTTCTGCCATTGTCCTATCGAAAGTTCCACTCCGTCATCCTCAAAGTATTTCATAAGCGGCGTTGAATATTGCTTTGGGAGCTTTTCGATAAAATCAGAGGCTCCGCTTTGCTTTGCGGCGTTTATTACATCATACTCGTTAAAGCCTTTATCTATGTCCCCGAAGTAAATGTTTTCATCAACATTTACCGCATATTTACCGAAATCCTGAAATATTATTCCGTATATTGAGTAAAGTTCTTTAAGGTCGTATTCCCGTATATCCTTGCCGTCAAGCAAAATTACTCCGCTTGTCGGATCGTAAAGACGGGTTAAAAGTTTTATAAGCGTTGTTTTGCCTGCGCCGTTGAGACCTACAAGGACGCATGTCGTTCCGCCATCCAGTCTGAAGTTGATATTTTTAAGAACGAGCCTGTCAGAGCCGGGATAAGAAAAGCATACATCTTTGAATTCTATCGTATGTTCTATATGGCGTTTTACATGAAGCGGCGGATTTACCGTGGGAACAACTTTTGCCTTCACCTTCGTAAAGTCTATCATATTGTCTATAAAGAGCGTCCCCTGATATATTGTAGCGGTTGTTGATACTATTGCTCCGACGCAGGAAATAATCGATTTGAGAGAATTGGAATAAAGAGAGAAGTCACCGACAAGTAATTCACCGATACACACCTTGTACGCAATAAAAAGGAAAAGGGCAGAGTTTATAAGCGCACTTAC
>CAMETB010000059.1 GCA_945936265.1 uncultured Clostridia bacterium | reverse complement strand
AGTCGAGAAGGGCCAGAGGGCAGAGGAGAACCAGGTATCGAGCGTGTCGGGGTCTTGCCTCATTTTCTTGCCGCACTTGGGGCAGAATACTTCGGTGTCCTTGCTTACGGCAATCTCGCCGCAGTCGTCGCAGTAAAATGCGGGTATTCTGTGTCCCCACCAGAGCTGACGAGATATACACCAGTCGCGGATATTTTCCATCCAGTGAAAATAGTTTTTTTCAAACCTTTCGGGGACGAACTTTATATCTCCGTTACGTACCGCCTCGATAGCGGGTTTTGCAAGCGGCTCCATCTTAACGAACCATTGCAAAGAAACCCTCGGCTCAACAGTTGTTCCGCAACGGTAGCAAGTGCCTACGTTGTGGCGGTAGTCCTCGACCCTTATAAGATAGCCTTGCTCCTTTAAGTCCTCAACTATCGCTTTTCTTGCCTCGTACCTGTCCATACCCGCGTATTTCGGGTAGTCGTCGGTTATTTTGGCGTCGGGGGTCATAACGTTGATAACGGGCAGATTATGGCGCTTTCCGACCTCGAAGTCGTTGGGGTCGTGCGCGGCGCTTATCTTGCGAACGCCAGTTCCGAAATCCATCTCAACGTACTCGTCGGCAATGACGGGAACTTCACGGTTTACAAGCGGAACAATGACGGTTTTTCCGATAATATCCTTATATCTTTCGTCTTTCGGATTTACCGCGACGGCAGTATCTCCGAGCATAGTCTCAGGCCTTGTCGTTGCAAATTCGAGATAGCCGCTACCATCCTTGAACGGATATTTTATATGCCAGAAATGGCCGTCCTGCTCCTCGTATTCAACCTCTGCGTCGGATATGGACGTCAGACAATGCGGACACCAGTTTATAATCCTCTCTCCGCGGTATACAAGACCTTTGTTGTAGAGGCGCACAAAAACTTCTTTTACAGCCTTTGAACATCCCTCATCCATGGTAAAACGCTCTCTTGTCCAGTCACAAGAGGAACCGAGTTTTTTAAGTTGCGATATAATTCTTCCGCCGTATTGCTCTTTCCACGCCCAGGCGCGTTTTAAAAAGCCGTCGCGACCGACGTCGTCTTTTGTGAGCCCCTCTTTGCGCATAGCCTCGACTATCTTTGCCTCGGTCGCAATGGAGGCGTGGTCCGTGCCCGGAACCCAAAGGGTGCAGTATCCGCACATGCGCTTGTATCTTATAAGAATATCCTGTAATGTGTTGTCAAGAGCGTGTCCCATATGAAGTTGTCCCGTTATGTTCGGGGGAGGGATAACTATGGAATAATGCGGTTTTGACTTATCGATCTTCGGCGTGAAATAACCCTTTTCACACCAATTCGAGTAAATTTTCTCCTCAAAATCGGCAGGAGAATAAGTTTTGGCAAGTTCTTTCATAAAATCTCCTTAAAAATAATAAAAGCGCCCTGACAAAAAGTCAGGACGCAAAAATACGCGGTACCACCTGAATTCGCAAAAAGCGCACTCAAAACCCATAACGGAGGAAAACCGTGTACGGCTACTTGATTTCGCCGTCCCCGCTCGGAAACTACTTCACCAAACGTCACCTGCCGCGTCACACCAAAGGCGGCTCTCTTTGAGGTCTGTTCGCAAGGCTACTCCTTTTCGTCATAGCGTTTAAGATATTCTATCACATATTTTTCGAAAAGTCAATATAAAAAGGAAAAATCCCATCATCAAAAAACGAGACGGAATTTCTCCAATATGATATAAATGGGGGCATTTATAACCGAATATTGTTAAAAGGATAAAACCTTTTATGGATGTATTATACAATGAGACGGGCAAATTGTCAATACTTTTTTTCAAATTTATAAAATTCTTTTGTATCTTAAAAAGGATTTCAGAATGTCGGAAAAGCAAATTTTAAAAAAAAATAAAAAAATGAAAAAAAGACTTGCAAAAGCGTAAAAGTTATGATACAATGTAAAAGCATTTGATAAGGCCCGTTGGTCAAGCGGCTAAGACGCCACCCTCTCAAGGTGGAATCATGAGTTCGATTCTCGTACGGGTCACCATAGTATAACCGGTCGAACCCGACCGGTTTTTACTTTTTGAGGCTATAACTCAAAGACGGCAGAGAAGTCTCTTTGGGTTATTTTTATTTCAATATCACATAAAAGAAAGTCCCGATGAACTTCCGTTAAAGTTTCATCGGGATTTTTGTCTGCTTTTTAAATAATAATCAAGATAATAATAAACGCTTAAAATGAGAAATAAAGGGGTTCTTTTTCTTCAAAGAATGTGGTAGAATTAGCACGGAAACCGGGCTCAAACAAATTTTTTATCAAGGGAATATTTAATTTCGGGGGAACAATAGTATGTCTGATATCATCACTGAAAAAAATAGAAACACCGATTATTGCAAATTGTGATTGTGTTGTTGCCGGCGGCGGATTTGCCGGGATATCGGCCTCACTTGCCGTCACAAGGTAAGGCGCAAAGGTCACGCTTATTGAGAAGGAATTTATACTCGGCGGGCTCGGTATCGCCGGATTGGTAACCATTTTTCTGCCTCTTTGCAACGGGTTGGGGCATTAACATGAAAGGGGTTCCAGATTCGGCAGAGGATATTGCCAACGGTTCAAGAACCACATCGCTTATACCGAGGAGATTCTCCGGAATTGACGGTGAAGAATTAAGCGAAATGGTGCAGATTTCGCATAGTTTTATTTTATAGGAAATACTTAAGAACAAGAAAAGACCCCTCATATATTCCGATCACTATGCCGACAATTCCACAGATAAGAATGACCAGACGGATCGGGGGCGCATATGTAATGAATGATAAAGAAATGCACAAGCGCTTTGACGACAGCGTCGGAATGTTTTCCGACTGGCGTAAAAAAGGTCCTGTTTATGAGCTTCCGTTTGGTACTCTTTACGGTAACGATGTCAAAAATCTTATATGCGCCGGAAGATGTAATCCGTGACTGACGGAATGTGGGATATAACCCGTGTCATTTCGGTTTGTGCAGTATCAGGACAGGCGGCGGGAACGGCAGCGGCGATGGCAGTTGATTTTTCACGGATAGACATCAAGAAACTGCAAAAAACGCTTATCGACAACGGCGTGGTCCTTCACGAGGACGAGTTGTAAAACAAGCCTCGCACAAAGTTAAAACAACTTGAAACTTCAAAAAAGTATAGCGGAGTAGGGCTGAAAGAATTTATTACTTCGGCACGAAAAATAAGAGTTATCGAATATTTGATT
This sequence comes from uncultured Clostridia bacterium, assembly GCA_945936265.1. Taxonomy (GTDB): domain Bacteria; phylum Bacillota; class Clostridia; order Oscillospirales; family CAG-272; genus RGIG2000. The sequence continues at coordinate 5,054 of CAMETB010000059.1, read as the reverse complement.
AATACGGATAAGAGTATAAAAGAGATAGCAGAATTATGCAATTTCGGAGGTATTCAGGACTTGTCGAAATGGTTCAGGCAGGTGTCGGGAATCAGCCCCTCCAATTACAGAAAGAAGTATAAACACGAAGGTAACAAATTACAGGTGAAATACACCGTAACATAAATTATTGTTGATAATTACAGCTTAATTTTGTTTCAAAATACGGTTTATGTGCAGAAATAACAACACAAAACAGATCCAATTGTTTGTAATTTATGCACAAAACCCACACATAAAATTTGTTCATATTGACGACTCAGTATGTAAAGTGCCGATTAACCAATGATAAAAAGTTGGTAAAATTGGCTTTTTTATTTCATAAAATCGGCTGTATTGAAGTGGAAATGTTGAAATGGATATTAGAGATGCTAAAATTATTTTACGAACAGACAGACAAATGTTAGGGGACTTTGCAAAGTGAAATCATCTTGTAGTTAAAAAAGTATATTGAATAAAAATGTGTAAAATAAAGAAAAACTAATGCTTAAGCTTTAAGCCAAATTACGCCAGTCACTTGACGTGTAGTATGGGATCATAAGTTTGTGAGTCTTTGTATGTCCACGATTTTAGAGGCGTAACTGCTTCGTATACCTAAGGTATAAAGAAAAAGGAGTTATCCAAGGGCGTGCAAAATTAGCGGTAAAATAATAACAACCGAATAAGCAGCTCTTACTGCAAAACACCACGGAAGAAAAATCCGTGGCGTTTTGCTTTACACAGCCGAAACATGATTTCAGAGCTCAATAATTGCCTCGCAGAAATCAAAGATAACGCTTGATGAGAAAAAATGATTTTTTCAAAAAAGTCTGGTCTTTCTCTACGTTCCGTGGTATTGTTGCGTGCTAACAGAAGGTACGGTAAATAAAAGTATGATAAAAGAGCTATGGCACGAAAATATCAACCCGCAAGAGGACAGTAGAAACGACTCCCCGGAAATGAAAGAGTTTATGGAATATATGGCTCGGCATCACGATGATCTGCTCAAAACGATAACGGACGAGCAAAAAGAGATATTTGAGAAATTCGAGGACTGCTGGGGTGAATATGCGAACTATGCGGAGGAAGCGATATTTGAGTATGCCTTCAAACTTGGAATGAACATTGCGATAGAGTCGCTAAACAATAATTGAACCGACGGTACATTGTCAATTCGAATCAGATGTGATATAATAGATATACAGACGATTTGAACATAACCTGTTTAACCCAAAAGAAGCACGGGAGTGCGAACGGGGCGTTGACAAGACAGCGCCCCTGTGTTATAATTGAATACGCAGTCAAACTGCCTTTGATGTTGAGATGTTCACCAAAGGAGGTAGTTGAAATGGGCTGCAAAAAGAAATTGAACAGACAGAAAACCGGAGATAAGATTTATCGAGCGATCGAAAAATCGGGTCTTACCTACGAAGAGGTTGCAGAAGAACTTGGACTTTCGAGTCCGAGAGTGATCTACGAATGGACAAACGGGAACAAGCTTCCCTCGCTTGTGCGATTGGTAAACCTCTCTGCTTTACTGAATGTTCAAATGGAAGGTCTGCTCGAAATTGAGTAGACCTTTTCATTTTTGTACTGTAGGTACATTGGAAAAAACTTTCCGACCTGTTATAATGATTGCACAATATTTTTCCGGAGGTAGCGAGATGGAAGGTGCACTTGTTATAGGACTTATTTTGAATATTATCAGTATGATTGCCTGCCCTATTATTGGAGGTAATAAGGGAAGAAGCGTTGTAGGTTGGTTCTTTGGAGGGCTATTTCTTAGTGTTATTGGCTTGATTATCGTATCTTGCTTAAAAGAGATTCCCAACGGAAGGAATTAATTATATAAAATCTATATAAATTGCCGAAATATATGTTTTGTAGTATTGAAAAAATGTAAATTATATGGTATAATATACTTGTAAAAGCAAAACCGTCTATTGACGGAGAACAATTATCTCCTCACGTGGAGGGGATTTCGCCTATGGCATTTTAGTGTGCGGAGTGGTGATTGATGCTTGAACATATATGCTGAGTGAGTCTATATACAGGCATAGGAATATCCCACTTCGGTGGGATATTTTTGCTTATTGAAGGTTTTTATGAAAAAGAAAAACAGAAACCCATATTCAAAGGTTCACGATTACTCGAAGTATGCCTCAAAATGGAACGGTGTCGAAATACCGAGTGACGATGAAAGATATTACGGTATCCACAGAGATGGAAACCGTGTCAAGATCGACATAAAGAGAATGAAGAAGATAGGAACATCAGGAGTCCCTGCAAGTGTATTGGATGCAGCTTCTGCAATTCCAAGAAACACAACTTATTTCCTTCCAAAGCGATTACACAGACATGATTATGTGATCAATCAATTCCGAGATAAGCTTGCAGAGCTTACAGCTTCATGGAGAGAATACAAGACCGCATTTGAGGCAATTACATCCCCCACAGATGTGGCGGAGCAGGTTCGATTGGAGCGCCTCAATTCAGGACTTGATGATAACGAGGACGCAACAGTTGCAGGCATTATGTCAGGCGCGAGAAGACAGGCAACCTATAACAAACTGTGGATATCGCAATGCGCACAGTTCATCCATCAGATGGCAACCGAGCTTGATGCTTTATTACTTCGTAAGTGTGTGTATCTTGGTTTTGCAGAAAAAGAGGTCACACGAGGAAAAATGCATACATATCTAAACGGTACGATGAAAGGTCGAGCAAGAATCGAATCCTTAAAAGGATACGATGTCTATACCAAATTCTTCACCGTATGGAATATGCTGAAGCACAACAGCGAGGACCTGTTTGAGAAAATTCAGAAAAATTATCCCGATATGCTTTTGACAACTCGATACCGTAACGGCGAGATGTCGCAGTATTATCTTAAAATCGGTGATGATTATATAGAAAAAATGATGGTAGATCTTCTTCCGTTTTACGAAGACCTCTGTACCCGATTTTTTGAGGAAAACGTGGAGGAGGCAAACTGGAATTACGACGACTACTTTTTGGAAAAAGTGCGTCAAACAATGAGAGAAATTTCAAATCCGCTGGACGTCTGAAAGGAGAACCGATGAGCTATCTTTATCTTAATTTCTATGATAATTTGAATCAAGGCAGCAAGAGTTGGGATGATTTTTTCACGCTGTCATTGACTGAGCAATACGATTCAATAAAGAGAAGAATCGGCAGATTTGCTCCCTCTACTCTCCAAGAGCTTGTCAGCGCTTGCTGTCCTTTAACGTATCAAACTTACTATGTGTCTATGCCGGGTTTTGACCGTCAAACAACCGTAAACAAGCGCGGAAAAGAGTGTATTTACAATATCGTAATACGCCCTGAAAAGAGCGCATATTCGGCGAATTTCTTATCGGCGCAATATGATCTGATTTTTATCGGAGACGTAACTTTTGGCAATGTAATTGATGTTACGATTAAAGGTATTGAGTTGATTGATTCCGGCGTGGCGAAATACGGTGAGAAATCTGTATATTGTATTGCCGCGTGCGCATTTACGACAAAAACATTTTCCGATCGCGCCGGAAGACAAGTTACCGTTCCTGATTATGGGATTCGGGAAATGCACGATGCAACACTAACGCACGATTTTATAGACCGTCTTTGTACCGAGGTCTATCCCATTCCAAATCCTCAAGATGCATATCGCATCTTTGGGAAATGGCAGGACTACATTAAGTTTCGGAAATATTATCTCGGTGTTCAATCTGAAAAATGCGAGGAAATCACCGATGTTTTTGCTGTGCGCGGATATGTCGTAACCAAGGCTTCTTATAAGAAAAACGAGGAAACTTGGTCACCTCTTCTGCTCGGTGGTCATGAGGAACACTCCAAAGGAGAACAAATCCTTCTTGATCGTGATGTAGCCGGAGCCGACGAGTTCCCATTTATCTGTGTTGCTATTGAGAAACGCAGAAAAGACGTGCTTTCCGAAACCACGGGTAAGAACGGAAAAGGTAAGCCTAAATATGAGGTGCATTTGCGCCGTTATACGAAGGAATCTATGGGACTTTCTCCGACCAAACCGGAATACGATGCCGACGGAAATCTCCCGAAGGGTTTCCGTTTCCATCAATATCTACTTGGCGAGCGTTTTTCCTTCACCTACTCTGATATAGAGCCGGATTATTCGGGAATTGAGAATGCTTTTTCAAAGGCAAGAAATGCGGCATTTTCCGAAATCGACAGTAAGTATGCTGGCATTATTGCAGGCGAGGTTGAAAGCTTCATAAAGACGGAAACCACAAGACTTGAAGGAGTCTATGTGCAAAGGCTTGAAGCCTACATAAGAGATCTTGCCGCCGCACTTGCAATAGATATAGAGGAAAACAAAGACAAAGAGGTTCGTGAAGAATACGCAAAAGCCGTTACTCGCCCTATTGAGAGCGAGTACAGTAAGCAGATTGAAGAACTCAAAAAGCGCAAATCTAAGCTCAAGGAAAAGAAGCACGCCGATGAGATTGCCGAGATAGATGCCGAAATTGAAAGATTGACGGCAGAAATGGAAGAAAAGCTCGAATCGGCTATGGCGATGATCTCTATTGCTGTATATTACGAAGCAAGAAACGCCCGTAGAATCGAGAGTCAGAAAAAGAGTCTTGCTATTGCTCTGCAAAGGGATATTGAAAAATCAAGAGCAGAAAAGAAAAAACAACTCGAAATTCAGTATAAATCTGCAATAGAGAGCGAAAAGAAAGAGACGGAGCAAGCTCTCCGCAAGAAAGCGGATGCAGAGATCGCTGAGAAGCGTGAAAATGAAACAATTCGTCGCTACGAGATATACTTCCGTCCCGAAAATGGTAACGATACAATCAAGGATGTGAAGAAAGAGCTTGAAAGCACGGATGTTCGTTATCTCACCTATGACAACCGAGCAGAAAAGGCAAAAATTGAGCGTCAAGAAAAAGCCCTTCGATCCTTCCTTGGCGGTTATGTAAAGAACCCCTATCTTGCCTCATATTTGTTTGCACCTTCGACACTTGCAGGCGCAAGCCGTCCTGTTCTCGAAGAAC
>CAMETB010000058.1 GCA_945936265.1 uncultured Clostridia bacterium | reverse complement strand
CTTTAATATATCTATCACCACTACCAGTACCATCATCTTTATAATCAACATAGATAAATCCATAACGCTTATGCATTTCCCCTGTAGAAGCACTTACAAGGTCAATACAGCCCCATGGAGTATATCCGATAAGTTCCACTCCGCCATAAAGAACGGCTTTTTTCATCTCTTCTATGTGGGAACGCAGATACTCTATTCTGTAATCGTCGTAGATTTTGCCGTCGAGGGAAATTTTGTCGGCGGCGCCGAAACCGTTTTCAACTATAAAAAGCGGCTTCCCGTATCGCTCGTACAGCGAATTCAAGGAATAGCGAAGACCCGTGGGGTCAATTTGCCATCCCCAGTCGCTCTTTCTTATATATGGGTTGTCAACACTGCCGGCAAAGCCGTTTACACCTTTGCCATCGCCGGCTTTTCCCGCCTGCACGGCATTTGACATATAGTAACTGATTCCTATATAATCCGCCGTTCCTTTTTTCAGTATTTCGTTGTCATTCGGTTCAATTTTGATTTTATACCCTTTTCTTTCCCATTCTTTTCTTGCATAAGACGGATATTCTCCCCTTGCCATAACGTCGGCAAAAAGATATCTGTCGTGCATGGCTTCAAGAGCGTACATAATGTCATCGGGATTGCAGGAATATGGGTAGAGAGGAACGAATGCTATCATACATCCTATTTTGAAGTCGGGATTTATTTCGTGCCCCTTGATAACGGTAAGCGCGCTTGCTACAAGTTCATTATGCACCGTTTGATACATACACTCCTCGGGATTTTTTTCGTTTTTGAATATTACGCCCGAGCAAGTGTAGCCGAAAAGGGGATAATTGTAGTTTTTCTGATTGTTTATCTCGTTGAATGTCATCCAATACTTTACCTTGTTTTTGTATCTCTCCATTACGGTAAGCGCATATTTTACGAAAAAGTCTATGAGCTTTCTGTTTTTCCAGCCGCCATATTTTTTGACAAGGTTATATGGCATCTCAAAATGAGAGAGCGTTATAACCGGCTCTATGCCGTATTTTAATAACTCGTCAAATAATTCATCGTAAAATTCAAGACCCTGTTCGTTCGGTTCTTCGTCGTCACCGTTTGGGAAAATTCTCGACCATGCAACAGAAGTTCTCAGACACTTAAAGCCCATTTCGTGAAAAAGTTTTATATCCTCTTTGTAGCGGTGATAAAAATCGGATGCCTCATGATTGGGGTAGTAAAAGCCGTCTTTTACTCCGTCGGTTATTTTTCTGTCAACTCCGTTTGCACCCGATGTCAGAACATCCGCAATGCTGACTCCTTTTCCGTCCTCGTTCCACGCACCTTCAATCTGATGCGCGGCAAGTGCGCCTCCCCATAAAAAGTCATTCGGGAGTTTACTCACCGTCTTTTACCTCCGTACCTTTTAATTCCATAACACTTTCAAGAGCGTTTACGCGGTCCGATGATATAATTTCAACGCTTTGATCTTCGCCAAGCTCGGTAACTATGAAAATTACCGTTGGATCGTAACCTTCTTTTATAAGGAAGTCCTTTTCAAATTCGGCGATAAGATCGCCTTTCTTTATTCGCTCGCCCTTCTTTACACGGACGCTGAAGCCCTTGCCATCAAGATTTACAGTGTTTATCCCCATGTGAATAAGCGTCATGATTCCCTCGTCGCTAAGAAGGCCTATCGCATGTTTTGTGTCTGATACCATCTCCACCATGCAGTCAAACGGAGCGTAAACTTTCCCTTCTTCCGGAATAATTCCGACGCCTCTGCCGAGAACTCCCGATGAGAAAACTTCGTCCTTGACGTCGGATACGGAAAGAACTTTTCCCGACACGGGGGCGGCTATTTTAAGTGCATCGCCCGATGCTATTCTGTTTTCAAAAGAGTTTTTCTCGTATTCTTCTTCCTTTTCCTCGTCCTCGTTGAAACCGACGATATAGGTAAGAACTCCGCCAAGCACAAACGATACGACAATGGATATAAGAAGCCCTATAAACTGCGTCACGTGTCCAGCCCTGAAATATGCGGGGAGTGTCGCAATTCCGGGCATATTGTAAGCCCAGGATACAGAATTGAAAGCGCCCGCAATAGCTCCTCCGACGGCACCTGCAATACAACCGCAGATCATAGGCTTTTTAAGCCGCAGGTTTACTCCGTATATCGCAGGCTCGGTTATACCGAACAAACCCGTAACTCCTGCCGAGGCGGCAACTCTTTTCATCTCTTTGCTCTTTGTCTTGAAAAACACTCCGAAAGTTGCGCCCACAAGCGAGAAAACGGCGGACGCCTGGAGAGCCGTAAACGTGTCGTAACCGAGAGTTGCGTAGTTTCCGACCGTGACGGGAGTAATGCCCCAGTGCACTCCGAAAATAACAAGAATTTCCCACACTGCCCCGACTATAATACCTGCAATAACAGGACTTAAATTATAGAGGAAGTTATATGCGCCGCCTATTGCGCCTCCAATGAGATTTCCGATAGGACCGAAAACGAGGAGCGTAAGCGGTACCATAATGGTAATGGTGAACATTGCGGAGAAAAGGTTTCTTATAACAAGAGGTAATATTTTATTGAAAAATCTCTCAATATACGAGGCTATCCATATAGATATAATGATAGGAATAACCGTTGACGTGTAGCTTAAAAGCTGTACGGGAATACCGAGGAAGGTGATGCTTTCGCCCGCATCCACCATAGCGATATAATCGGGACATACGAGCGCGCACGCAATAACGACCGCAACAAAGGTATTTACCCCGAACTTTTTGGACGCTGTAATGGCTATAAGAACGGGCAAAAAGGTAAACGCCGTCCACGATATGAAATTGAGTATTCTGTACGTTCCGCCGTTTACGTCGACCGCATTCAATGCAACGAAAATACCGAGAATACCTTGCAGAATACCGCACGCGGCAAGCGTGTACAAAAAAGGAGCAAATATGCTTGAAATTATATCTATTATCTTGCTGAAAACTCCTGTCTTTTTGTTCGGTGTACTGGCATTTTTGTCGTCCGTTGTAATCATTTGCGTAACGAAGTTGTAGGCGTCTTTTACATGGTTGCCGATAACTACCTGGAACTGACCGCCCGCCGACACGGTGGTAATGACGCCGGGAATTTTTGCGACTTTATCTTTATTTACAATGGATTCGTCTTTAAGGATAAAACGCAGTCTTGTCGCGCAATGGGAAACGTTTGATATATTTTCGTTCCCGCCAAGCTCGTGAACAAGCATCTCGGCAGTTTTGTGATAATCAATTGCCATTTTGAAATTCCTTTCGTAAATTCTGAATTTCAGGTTAATCCGAAAATTCGGTTAACTTGCAATTTTATTATGTACCGTTTTGAGAAAAATAAATGAAAAATTTTTAAGCGCAATTTTCACGTCATCTTTCCCCTGTAAAAATAAAAACCTTCCGAAATGGAAGGCAAAATCAAAATTTTTGAAAGCATCGTTACAATTCTTGCGTTTACATAGCCGAGAAGTCACAATAATGCGACATCTTGACCATACTAAAATCTTGACCTCACTTTGAAATCGAGTTATAATAGGTACGAGGAGGTAGAAAAATGAACTATAAAGAAATGAACAAGAGCAATACGAGTTTCGAGGACTTCAAAAAAGCTTGCTATGAGAGGGCAAAGGAAGAACCCGACTATGATTATGCGATGGAAGGACTTGCAAACGAAGGCGAAATGGAATGTTTGTACAGACATGGCAAAAGTGTTGACTCTGCGGTTTATCTTCTTTGTTATTAACCTTACACAACAAAAACGAAGCAATCAAACCGTTCAGGCTTTTGAAGAAATTTATTCAAAATTGGAGAAAGGGGAAATAAAACCAAATGAAAGACCAAAGTATCAAAAATAAAGAAAAGGAAGAAGTATTAAACGAGTATATATTGGCTTTTGGTGGCTCTTTACCTTCCATTCCTATGATGCAATGCTCGGGATATTATGACGACAAATATATCGCTATGCTAAAATCGGCAATAAAAAGAGGTACACCTGTAGATAGCGACGATGTCGAAGAGTTTTTTCCAATAGATGATGACGCAATTTACTAAGAATGTAAAGGACACCGTTCAGATGTCCTTTTCTTATACGCAAAATCAAATAACTTAAAGCACTCAAAACGAGTGCTTTTTTAATGCAAGAAAGGAGAGGTATTGTGCCGAAAAAATTAAATGATAAGCAAGTGTCAGAATTGGTTATCGAACACGCAAACGGCACGTCAATCTCGGCACTTGCAAAGAAATACGGAATGGCTCGAAATGCTGTAAAGGCGTATATATCCAGTAATTGCAACTATGGAAATTTTGCAATAAAAAAAGCCCAATGGTAAACTGTCATACACAACCGGAGCAGTTTTTACCACGGGCGTATTCCCCATAGACCATTGAACTGATATAATTATATCCCAACCTTTGAAAAAAATCAACACATTTTTGAAAAAGTATCAAAAAGCAATACACAAAGCTCTCTTTTTTATTGTTCAGGCATAACACTAAATTACGACGAAACTTACTAATAACAAAATTATTGCAAATCTCCTTTCCTTGTGATATATTATATACGCTGAACCTCTTTTGCTCACGATGAAATCAAATCCACCCACCGCCGCAGCGATTTCACTGTCCGCAGGGCAATTTCACACGACGTAAGGAGTATTTCACCCACCCGCAAGGGTGGATTTAACTGAAAAAAGCACTTGCTTGGCAAAAAAGAGGGTTTATGCGGAGAAGATAAATGAAATCATTCGCCTTGCTCACGGAGAAATCAAAGACTTGCGCCTTTGATGAAATCGTTTGCTTCGCTTACGATGAAATCAAATCCACCCACCGCCGCAGCGATTTCACTGCCCACAGGGCAATTTCACACGCCGTGGGGCGTATTTCACCCACCCGCAAGGGTGGATTTAACTGAAAAAAGCACGCAAAAGCGTGCTTTTTTCTATGGGGTGGATAGTGAGATTCGAACCCACGGCCTTCAGAGCCACAATCTGACGCTCTAACCAGCTGAGCTATACCCACCAAAGAACTCTCTCCCATAGGAGAGTATATAGCTCTGCCATTATGGCAGAGCCCCACACCGCAAAAGCGGTTGGCGTACCTGGAGGGATTCGAACCCCCGACCTACTGCTTAGAAGGCAGTTGCTCTATCCGACTGAGCTACAGGTACATACTTTAAAAAAATGGAGCGAGTGATGGGAATCGAACCCACGCAACCAGCTTGGAAGGCTGGAATTCTACCATTGAACTACACTCGCAAATCAATTATTTTGTTTTTGCTTTAATATAATACCATACGCAAACTGCTTTGTCAATAGTAAAGTTTAATTTTTTTCAAAAAAATTTCCGCACTTAAAACGCAAAAAAAGCGCACAATAATTGTATGAAGAAATTTATTATTTTTATATCTATCGCATTTTTTATTTTGCTTCCGCTAACGCTTTGTTCCGGAAATAAAACCGATTCTTACGAAACCGCCCTTACGCCGGAGACAGAAAAACACGAAGAAAAAATAAGTTTTCTGGCAGCGGGCGACAATATAATCCACTCGGCAGTATACACGGATGCCAAGGCGGAAAACGGATACGACTTTTCAAAAATGTATTCGCATGTAAAAAATATAATATCCTCGGCGGATATTGCCTTTGTAAATCAGGAGACCGTATGTTCGGGCAAAGCGGTAAGCGGTTATCCGCTTTTTTGCACCCCTGACGAAATAGCGGATGATCTTGTAAAAGTCGGCTTTGACGTGATAAATATTGCAAGCAATCATATGCTTGACGGTGATATAGATGGTGACGGAAGCGGACTTTGTCATGCAATAAATCTTTGGCAAAAGAAGGATGTTTTGATGACAGGAGGGTATCTGAGTGAGGCGGACTCACAAATACCGAGAAAAATACGCAAAGGAAATATAGAGATTTCATTTCTTTCTTATACCTATGGGACAAATATTGAGGCGGGTGAAAACTTTCCACTCTATATTCCATATATAAATGAAGAAAAAATGGAGCGTGATATAAAAAATGCTGCCGATGTATCCGATTTTGTCGTTGTGTCTGTACATTGGGGCGAGGAAAACTCAAAAGAGCCCACAACAGAGCAACGGCAACTTGCAAAAAAGATGGCGGAGTGGGGTGCGGATGCTATAATCGGTCACCATTCTCACACATTGCAGTCGGTGGAAACTATTGAGGCTCGGGGTAAGAAAACCATTGTTGCGTATTCGCTCGGCAATTTTTTGTCGGCGCAGACAAAAGTACAAAATCTTGTCGGGGGCATTTTTGGCTTTGATATCGTAAAAGACGAAAAAGGCACACGGTGGGAGAATGTATCTCTTACCCCAACCGTATGCCATTACGGATTTCCTTCTTCTGATGATATCAGCACAAGAGGAAATATAACTATATATCCGCTTTATCAATATACCAAGGAGCTCTGTGCCGTTCACGGAGCAAACGCCTACGGCAAAGTAACTCTTGATATGCTTTACGGATGCGCTTCCGCATTTACGCTTGACAATCAGGCGTATTCTAAATGATTATATAAATGCTCATATGCACATATTAGCAATAATTTACTTTATTATTACCGCATAAGATCCCATTTGTGCAAATCTCATCTCAAAAAGGTCTTTGTCTATTACAAAAGTCGTTCCTGCCGGGTTTGATAGCGTTACCGTGTTTTTGGCAAAATCGTATCCTGTAAGGACCATGCAGGCAATGTTGGACTTGAGATACAGAGTTTCTCCATCTACCACCCATATTCTCGATATGGACGGATCAATATCGAAGTCTTCGCATGCCCATACGATGACCGGATTGCCCTCCGACACCTGACGGTAGAGGTCCTTTGCGTTGTAACCGCTGTAGTCGTACGCTTTTTTAGAGCCTCCGTTTACGCTTATATACTTGTTTGCAGCATTTACTATAACCGGCGGATAACAGCCGTACGAATTGTATGCGTTTCTCGGGTTGCCGACATTGGCTTTATAAAAACTTGTGTAGCCGACCGGGCCTTTTTCAAGATATAGGTCGCAAAGTTCACATTTGTCGACATCATATTTCAGATATTTTAACACCATTGCAAGCGAGGTTACCTCGTCACCGCTCGGAAGATCCGGATACTGCGAAATGTGTTCTACCGTAAGAGAGTAAGATTTCGGCATATTCTTAAATGCTTCCGTCGCATAAATCTTTCCGCCTGAGCAAAGATGATCGAGCGTAATTCCGGATGAAGTCGAAATGTTTATATCAAGTCCCGCCTCAACGGATATTTCCGCATCTTTCACGCAATCAAGCGATTTTGCGTATGTCGCGAGCAAAGTCGATGTACCTATTGATTTCTGAACCGTGAAATCTTTTCTTTCTCCGTTTACGGTAAAATATCCGTTGCATTGATTATTTATCGGATTCGGAGAATCAAGGTAAAGTTCTGAACTCAAATAGAGAACCTTTTCATCCTGTAATTTATAAATCGCCCATTCTATCCTTAAATTTGTGTCGGTGCAATACTCACCGTAAATTGTGCCTTCTTCCTCTATGGTGGCAACCTTTATCTCTTCGGGCGGATCGTTTGTACCCACATTTGTGGCAGGCGTGCCCGTGTCATTACCTGTTTGTATAGTAGTTCCGCCACCATCGGAAGGCTTGAAATCGTGCGCGTTTGCGTAAAATACCATGGCGCAAACAAGGCACAGCAAAACGAGAATAATGCAGGATAAGTATTTTTTCATTTTTTTCATTCCTTTACTTTCACTTTCAGAATTTATGTATCGGCAATCACAACTATATTATACAGTAAAAAATTTCCATTTCAACAAAAATCGTACGACACATTACCGTATACTTTGACATAAGAGGCGAATTTGTAACATTATTTTGTCCGAGAAAAAATTAAAATGTAAAATCCTGCGATTGATTGCTTGTATTTTAATGGCATTTATGATATACTTATCTTGAAAAATTCCGTAGAATAAGAGGATAATATGGAAGTAAAAGAGAGAATAGAGCATTTGCGCTCACTTATTAAATATCATTCGAGAAGATATTATGAGGATGACACACCGGAAATCTCTGATTTTGAATATGATAAAATGTTTGAGGAATTAAAAGATCTCGAATCCAGACATCCCGAGTTTTACGACCCGACATCCCCCACACAAAGAGTAGGCGGCGCACCTCTCGGAAAATTTGAAAAGGTGACGCATGAGGTAAAGATGGGCAGTCTTACCGACGTTTTCGATTTTGAGTCTTTGCGCGCGTTTGTAAGACACGTAAAAGAAGAGG
>CAMETB010000057.1 GCA_945936265.1 uncultured Clostridia bacterium | reverse complement strand
ATGTAGTAGGAACTCTTTATGGGCTTGTCGCCGAAACGGAGGTGAGATATCGTAACGCCGCCCGTCTTCTTCGAGTCGTACTGGAAATATGCCTGAATATATTTGTCGGTATGGTCGCCTATTATCTTTATGGAGTTCTTGTTTGCTCCGACCGTACCGTCACCGCCGAGACCCCAGAACTTGCAGGAGATAGTCCCCTCTGCGCTGGTATCGACAAATACTTTTTCGGGAAGTGAAAGACCGGTAACATCATCGACAATTCCTATTGTGAAGTTATTCTTGGGTTCTCTCTTCTTAAGGTTGTCATAAACTGCGAATATTGAAGCAGGGGTTGTATCCTTGGAACCGAGTCCGTAACGTCCGCCGACAACCTTTGCCTTTACGCCTTTTACCGCAAGAGCGGATACAACGTCGAGGTAAAGAGGTTCTCCGAGGGAGCCGGGCTCCTTCGTTCTGTCAAGAACGGCTATCTTCTTTACGGTTGCGGGTATTGCCTCAACAAGTTTGTCGGCAACGAAAGGACGGTAAAGTCTTACCTTTACAAGACCTACCTTTTCGCCCTTGGCGTTTAAGTAGTCTATAACTTCCTCGCAGACGTCGCATACCGAGCCCATAGCGACGATTACTCTGTCTGCGTCGGGTGCGCCGTAGTAGTTAAAGAGTTTATAATCGGTACCGATTTTCTCGTTTACCTTATTCATATACTCCTCTACAATTGCGGGGAGAGCCTGATAATACTTGTTGCAAGCCTCTCTGTGCTGGAAGAATATATCCCCGTTTTCAGCCGAGCCGCGAAGCGACGGGTGCTCCGGATTGATGGCTCTCTTACGGAACGCCGCGATAGCGTCCTTGTCTACCATTTCCTCGAGATCTTTATAGTCCCATACCTCTATTTTCTGAATTTCGTGAGAGGTGCGGAATCCGTCGAAGAAGTTGATAAACGGAACTCTACCCTTTATCGTGGAAAGGTGAGCAACGGCGCCGAGGTCCATAACTTCCTGCGGATTGGTCTCAGCGAGCATTGCATAACCTGTCTGACGGCAGGCGTAAACGTCGGAGTGATCTCCGAAAATGTTAAGCGCGTGCGACGCAACGCAACGAGCCGATACGTGAATTACGTTGGGAAGAAGTTCTCCCGCTATTTTGTACATATTCGGGATCATAAGAAGAAGCCCCTGTGATGCCGTGTAAGTCGTTGTGAGCGCACCTGCCGCAAGGGAACCGTGAACGGTACCTGCCGCGCCTGCTTCCGACTGCATCTCCATGACCTTCACTTTTTCGCCGAAGATGTTTTTGAGTCCCGTTGCGGACCATGAGTCAGTAAGTTCTGCCATGACGCTCGACGGGGTGATGGGGTAAATAGCTGCTACTTCGGTAAACGCATAGCTGACCGTAGCGGCGGCGGTATTACCGTCCATCGACTGTTTCTTTCTTGTTACCATAACAAAATCCTCCGTATAGTGTGTGTATTATAATTTTACTTATAATCGCCGTATAAATGATAACACTTTTTCATTGTAATTTCAATAGATATCGTTCATATTTTTTCAAGAATTTTTTGTCTTTTTGGCGTTTTATGCGTTTTTGTCACATCATAAGACATCCTCAAAGTCGTCGGTAGGCACGTCCGATGTGCTTATTTTCCCTTTTACTCTCTCGAAATACGATATTTTCTGGCGAACGAGAGCAAGTATCTGGTTCTTTACGCTTATACCCTCGCTTTTGCAGACGAACGACAGCTTTTTAGCCATCTCGTCGCTCATACAGATTTTCAGAAGTTTATCTTTTTTCACTTTTATCACCCCTTTTCGACTTTATTTTACCATATTTTTTCGCTTTTGTCTTGCCTTTCTGCTTTTTTCGTGGTAAAATTTTTACATGATTATCGTTTTTTCGTAAAAGAGGTGTTTTGCTTGTTAAGTTGCGCTTATACCGCGGGCCTTTTCGGCATAGACGGATACATAGTGTCCGTCGAGTGTAATTCATCCAACAGACTGCCGTGCTTTGAAATAGTGGGGCTGCCTGACAACGCGGTAAAAGAATCAAAGGAGAGGGTTCGTTCAGCCGCGCTCAATTCCGGGCTCCCGTTCCCCGACAGCGAAATAATAGTCAATCTTGCCCCCGCAGACAGAAAAAAAGAGGGTTCTTCTTTTGATCTCGCCTTACTCGTAAGCATCCTGAAAAGCAGCGGAAGTATAAGCAGAAGCGTTTCTCTTGAAAACAAATGCTTTATAGGAGAGCTTTCTCTCTCCGGCGCGGTGCGTCCCGTAAGAGGCGTTCTTTGTATGGCGGTTGCCGCAAAGCGCGAGGGCAAGACGGAACTTTTCGTCCCATATGAAAACGCGATGGAAGCCAGCGCAGTCGGCGGAGTTGACGTTTACGGCGTAAAAAATATGAGGGAACTTGTCGATTTCTTAAACGGAATAACCCCTCTTCAAAAATTCGTGTATGAAGAAAAAAACGAAAAACACGAGGAGAAGTATCCGGATTTTGCGGACGTAAAAGGTCAGGCAAAAGCAAAAAGAGCCATTGAAATAGCGGCGGCGGGAGGTCACAACATTCTGCTTATAGGCCCTCCCGGCACGGGTAAGTCAATGCTTGCCAAAAGAATACCGTCCATTTTGCCGGAGATGACTTTCGACGAGGCGATAGAAACAACGAAAATACACTCCGTTTCCGGAATTTTGCCCGAGGGAGTGTCGATATTACGCACAAGACCGTTCCGTTCTCCGCATCACACGATGTCGGCGGCGAGCCTTGCGGGTGGTGGAAAAATCCCCGTACCGGGCGAAGTTTCACTTGCCGACAACGGAGTTTTGTTCCTTGACGAGTTGCCCGAGTTTAACAGGCAGGTAACCGAGGCTCTGCGCCAGCCGCTTGAAGACGGCTCCATAACTATAACGCGTGCGGCGGGCAGAATTACATACCCGTGCTCATTTATGCTTGTCTGCGCTATGAATCCGTGTAAATGCGGATATTACGGACACCCCTCCCACCCTTGCACCTGCAAGCCCGAGGATATAAAAAGGTATCTTTCAAAAATAAGCGGTCCTCTGCTCGACAGAATAGATATACAAATAGAGGTGCCATCACTTGAGTACAGTCAACTTTCCTCCGACACAAAGGAGGAGCCTTCATCAAAAATACGCGAGCGCGTTACAAATGCGAGAAAAGTTGCCGAGGCGCGTTTTGCAGGCGAAACAAGGGAAAACGGCTCACCCATAACACACAATTCTCAAATGGAGGCAAGCCAAATAAGAAAATACTGCGTCCTCTCCACCGAGTGCCAGAGCATTATGAAAAGAGCGTTTGAAACTCTGGGCCTTTCGGCAAGAGGCCACGACAGGATACTCCGGCTTGCAAGAACCATTGCCGATCTTGACGGCTCCCAGGACATTTTGCCGAAGCATCTTGCCGAGGCAATACAACTGCGTTCTCTTGACAGAAAATATTTCTGATACGAAAAGCACCTGCGTGAGCAAGTGCTTTTTATATTTTTATCGGACCGTTAAAAGCCTTATATATCTCCCCGCGAAGCGGGATTTCATCGCGAAGCGATTTCATCCTCTAAAAGTGGATTTATCCCGTCCGCAAGGACGGATTTAGTTGAAAAAAGCACGCCGAAGCGTGCTTTTTTCTTGGCACACTCTTACAAAATCGATCCGTACCACAAATTTTTTCGAAATCGATCCTTGTTTTGAGGCGTCAGGATAGACTTATCCCTTGGCGATGATGAGTTGCGAAAATCTCTCGAAAAGAGATTTTCCAACTATGCCGGTAAACGAAGCTATGTATTACTGTTGAGAACAATTGACTATCGTTTTTTCTATTTGCTTTTTCCATTCCTTGTTGTGAGAAACAACTATTGCAATATTTTTACCATTTGAGGTGACTAAAATTTGATTTTTATTGGTTTTTACCGCTTCTATCATGTTTGTCGGTATTTTAATTACTTCCGTCGAAATATTAATTTTGTGAGGATAAAATTCAATACCGTTTTCAGTAAGGAACATCCATCCACCGTTTCCGTTGATGGTGGCTCCTCCATCACAAATGATTCTTCTTTCTTTCGCAATTTCTATTCGCTTTTTGTCAAATTTTTTCTCTTGAACTTTGATAAAAAGAAACATTAATAGAGTAAAAAGCAGTCCGCTGAGAACACCTGAAACAACTCCAACAATAAAGCTTAATTTCGATAATCCAAAAAGAATACCCATAGGTACACCGAAAAGTACGGCTATAAGCGAATATTCTTTTAATCCATTTTTGTATACCATATTTTGCCTCCAAAGTGTTTTTTATAATTATACCATAATTTTGTAAATATTTCAATCGCTTTGCAAGAATTTTTGGCAAAGGCTCCCTCCGGGAGGGAGCTCCCGACGGAGTCGGGTGAGGGAGAGTGCGTTTCCGTAAAGTTTAATCAAATCTCAAGGTTACGTAAGCTCCTTCCACCACTTCGTGGCCCCCTCCCTCTCGGATGGAGGCTTTCGCTGGTTCGAATCCTTCGACTCGAAAAAATATCGAAAATGGATCTATGGAAATCCGTTTATAATAAAAAATGCTTTTCGCCACAGCGAAAAGCTACCTTACTTCTTCACTATTCACTATTACTTATTACCTCGCCAAAAACCTCCTCGGACGGAGTTAGTGAAAAGTGAAGAGTGAAAAGTGAAAAGGTAAAAATCTCCTCGAACTTCGTCCGAGGAGATTTTTGGCAGGGGCGCAAAGACTCGAACTCTGGACATGCAGTTTTGGAGACTGCCGTTCTACCAACTGAACTACACCCCTATAACCTTTTTGCAAGGCTATATAAGTATAGCACAAATATTTTTGCATTTCAAGTCTTTTTTTAATTTTTTTATCGAGTGACAAAATGCGCCCTGAATTACTTATAAAATCCGGTCAGTCATACTTTACGCCGAATGCGTCGGCGGCTATCTCGAGAAGTTTGAATTTGACTTTGTATTCTCCGTTTGTGCCTGTGATAAGACGGTACTGATCTTTGGTAAGACCTACGTCAACACAATTTTCCTCATCGTATTCCATTGCCGCCGCGGTGCACAAGGGCGGGAAAAGAACGCACCACCAATTCTTGCCCTCTCCGTTGCCTATTATTACTCTTACCGACGTATAATTGCCCGCAGGCAATGCAAAGTTCTCGTATTCTCTTGTGGGATAGTCCTCTTTGCCGATTTTAATTACGGCTCTGTCCGCACTGCCGTTTTCTTCAAGTACGGTATCGGCTATTTCCTCGAGCTTTTCTTTTTCGCTCTCTATATACGAAATAGCCTCGTCCTTGCTCGTCGCTCCGCAATTTTTTAAATCCTCGACGATGGCGTCGCGCACTTTGAGTTTGAGCGCCTGATCGCTCTCGCTGTCCGAGTTTGCTATGACGTGCAGTCTTACGGTCGAGTTGTATATTTCACATTCCTGCGCCGTAGGTATAAAACTGCTTAATGTAAGAAACGCTATTATCGCTATAAGTAATGATGTAACTGCTTTCATAAATAAAATCCTCCGCATTTTAGGAGATTATTCCCGTAATGCGAAGGATTTATACGCTTATTTCAGAATTCAATTATATTGTCGGTTGATACATTTTCGTTAGTCTCGGGTACTTCACCTTCGCTTATATTGCCTGTATCGGTATCAGTATCCGTTTCCGTATCCTTTGTATCGGTTAATGCACTGCTTCCGGTATCGGTCGTTGTACTGCCGGTATCACTGCCGTCTCCGCCTTTGCCTCCTCCGCAGGAAACAAGCATAACGAGAACCATCGACAAAACGATAAGCAAAGAAAGTATTTTTTTCATATGTAACTCCTTTCAAAAGAAAGTATTCTGTTATATACATTTTACTATAAACAAAGCCATTTGTCAACAAAAATTTTTATTTATATTTACACTTGAAGATAATACCTTATATATGATAAAATTATTAAAGGATGCAACGGGAGGTAAAAGTATGGAAAACTTATGTTATGAAATAATAGAACTGTTACGCATTAAAAATCTTACCCTTTCAAGTGCGGAATCATGCACAGGGGGACTTATATCAAAAATGATAACGGACGTTGCCGGTTGCTCCGACGTATTCGAGGGGGGCGTTGTATCGTATTCCAACGATGTCAAAATGAAACTGCTCGGCGTAAAGCCCCAAACGCTTGAAAAGCACGGCGCAGTATCGGCTGAGACGGCAAAGGAAATGGCGCTTGGCGTACGGCTGGCTTGTATGGCGGATATAGGAATATCGACAACGGGTATTGCAGGTCCAACCGGTGGGACGAAAGAAAAGCCTGTAGGTACGGTATATATAGGAATATCGTTCGGAGATGTTTGCGAGAGTTGGTTGCTCTCGATAAACCCCGATTATTCAAGGGAAAAGATAAGAAGCATCGCCGCGCAAAAAATACTCGAATTACTGTACAAGAAAATTAAGGAAAACTATTGATTTTATAAATATATTATGTTAGAATAGGTTTTGAATTTTTCTCGATTTTCAAAAAGGAGGACAAAAAGATGAAATTCAGAAAAATAGGCGTTCTCACCTCCGGCGGCGATTCGCCTGCTATGAACGCAACCATAAAGGCGGTAACCTGCTCGGCACTTTCAAGAGGAGTTGAAGTTGTCGGTATTCTCGGCGGTTACTCGGGTCTTATTCACGAAAATCTCCGTCCTTTGACCAAAAAGGACATTTCGGGCATAATATCCTTGGGCGGAACTATCTTATACTCGGACAGATGTGTTGAGTTCAAAACCGAGGAGGGTATGCAAAGGGCAATAGAGGTATGCCGCAAAAATCAGATTGACGGTATCGTTGCCATAGGAGGCGACGGAACGTTTCGAGGCGCTACCGACCTTAGCATAAGAGGTATTCCGTGCATCGGTCTTCCCGGGACGATAGACAACGATATAACCGCAACCGATTACACGATAGGCTATGACACGGCAATGAATACCGTAGTAAAGATAGGCGATCAGTTGAGGGACACTTGTGAATCGCACGCGCGTTGCAATATTATCGAGGTAATGGGCAGAAATGCGGGATATATAGCGATAGAGTCGGGGCTTGCGCTTAACGCAATCGGCGTTGCCATCGAGGAAATTCCTTTTGACAAGGAACTTATGTTTGAAAAGATGAAGGCTTCACGCGCGGCAGGTCAGCGCAGTTTCATAGTTATAGTCGCAGAGGGGCTCGGTGCGGACTTCAGCGAGCAACTTCTTAAAGAAATACCCGAAAAGACGGGTATTGAAACAAGATTTGTCCGTCCCGCGCACATAGTAAGAGGCGGTATCCCCACCTTGCGTGACAGAAATCTTGCTACCATGATGGGCGACAAGGCGGTTGATATGCTCCTTGCCGGTAAGAGCGACCTCGTTATATGTTCAAGGCACGACAAGATTGTCGCAACCGATATAAAATTTGCTCTTATTCTTGACAGAATGTATAAGAACAAACTCAAAGAGCACGATCTTGATTCGTTCACGCCTCATCAGATAAAGGAAATGGAAGCAATCTGCGAGGAAAGACGCGCGTATTTCAAAGACATTTACGACGTAATGCTCACAGTCGGCTGCTGAAATTAAAAAACAAAAATCACGCAAGTGTTCACCCTTGCGTGATTTTTTATTTGCTATCGTGTAAGCCGAGATCGGCAAGAAGTGCGCTTATTTGCGCCTGCTTATGGGGGGTTATCGAGCTATTTATTGAAAGCTCGTTTATGCTCCGCTTTGCGCCGCCTTTGAAAAGCAGTTTCCCCCATCTTCGTATCTCGTAAAACGGTAGCAATATTTTCTTGCCTTCAAGCGACGGATAGTGAAATTTCAAAACGTCGTACGGAAGCCATATTCTCGAGATGGCGTACTTGAACTTTCCTCCCTTTTTTACCTGTTGTACGGCTACTCTGTTATTTACGTTTCCGTACACTCCCCCGCCTAAAATGTAATTTTCAAGCTTTTTTGTAACCTCCGTATGCTCGCCTGCGCCAAACCATACCTCTGCAAGCTTTTCGCATTGTTTTGCAAAGATAAGAAGACCACCGTTTTCCAAAAGTGACTCTCTTTTTTCTTCGTCAAAGGTAAGGCGGTGATTAAGCACCCATATATCAATAAACGGGCGCACTCCGCAACCGCCTATCTGAAAATGCTTTGCCATGTGTGCGATATGGTAATAATAAAACATTTCGTCAGTCAGTGAATACTCATATTTCTCCGCAGGAAAAGCGTATTCCCACACGTTTTCAAGCACACGGTCGGCTTTGTCTAAAATATCGCTTTCAATCAAGGTATAGTGAAGCTCAAGATGTACTCCGCCCTGTGAAAACAGACTTACGTTATGAGAGCCTTTACCCTCCGTTTTGTACGATAATTTTTCGTTTAACAGAGTTACCGTGCGCAAAAGATCATCTTCGTGCACAAGTATATCAATATCACAGCTTGTGCGCATCCACGGCTCCGGATAATACTGTCTTATAACCGAGCCTTTTA
>CAMETB010000056.1 GCA_945936265.1 uncultured Clostridia bacterium | reverse complement strand
TGAAATAGGATACGAAATAAATATAGTACCGAGCGTAGGATGCGCTCTGAACACGGTGGCTATCCATACAATCCGCATTATGCATGAGCCGACAAGAGATATAATCGTTGATGCGGTCGATTTTCCGAGGCCTCTCACAACTCCGCTGCCCACTTCCATAAATGCGAGCAGAAAGTATGTTGTAAACATATAAAGCATTCGCTCTATTGCGGTATTGTATGCTATTCTTTCAAGGGTTCCTTCCGCACCTTCGAAAATTCCGTAAAGAGAGAGGAGTTGCTTTGAAAGACCGAGCATAATTCCGCTGAAAATTATCGCTATGCAAAATGTCAGTGAATAGCAACATTTCATAACCTTTTTTATTCTTGAAAATTTTCCTGCTCCTACATTCTGACTCGTAAAAGTAATAGACGCCTGATATACGGAGTTGGTTGCCGTATAGATGAAGCCTTCAAGATTTGCTGTTGCGGAATTGCCTTTTACGACTGGTTGAAACTCACTGCCGGGCGGGCAAACTGCGTTGTTTACCTGCAAAACGGATGATTGAATTATCATGTTGGAAAGAGAGAAAAGAGAGCCCTGAATTCCTGCAGGTAAGCCTATCTTTAATACATCCGTGAAAGAGTTTTTGTCTATGCGCATATCTTTGAAAGAAAAACGGCAGGAGCCTTTTTCACGCATAAGCAAAAAAATCAAAAGGAATGACGCGACTATATTTGACGCCGCGGTTGCCAGCGCAACTCCGTCTGCCGAGCGGCCGAGAACGAGTACGAAAACGAGATTGAGAATTACGTTTATAAGACCGGATGCAGTCAGAACAAAAAGAGGGGTCTTGGTGTCTCCTTTTGCTCTGAATATGGAAATTGCACAGTTCGTTATCGATATAAACGGCGCACTTGCAAAATATATCTGTGTGTAAACTGTGGCAAGATCGAGGAGTTTTCCTCTTGCGTCCATAAGTATGAGGACCGGGCGTGCAACGGCTATTCCGATAGCGCCTCCTATAAGCCCGAAAATAAGGCTTACGATAATTGAGGTGTGAACCGCCTTTGATGTCATTTTGTCGTCGCCTGCGCCAATGCAACGCGCCACTACTACATTTGCGCCCGTCGCAAAGCCCATAAACACATTTAAGACCAGATTTATAAGAGCACCGGTAATTCCTATGGCGCCCACGGCATCCGCTTCCGTAGACATACTGACTACTATCATATCAGCCGTGTTATAAAGGACTTGTAAAAGATTTGTTGCCATAAGCGGCAAAACAAACAGGACGATCTTTGAGAAAAGAGGGCCGTTTGTCATATCTATGTTTTTGAGTTTCTGCATAATACAACTCCGTAAAATTTTATCCATACACATTTTATCCTCACGTTTGCGAAAAGTCAATAGATAATAGAATTTAATTTGCAAATTTTATTCTTTAAGGGGAATATAGGAAGCATTTTTTTGTGAAAATAAAAAAACACTTGACAAGCGGGAAAAAGTATGATTTAATATAGGGGCAGGACATACGGAGGCATAGCTCAGTTGGTCAGAGTACTTGCTTGACATGCAAGGGGTCACAAGTTCAAGTCTTGTTGTCTCCACCAAAGTCCCGGATGCTTCGGCATTCGGGATTTTTTATTTTATTGCGAGGGATGAAATGAATACTTGTTATATAGTTTGCGCTCTTTACACAAAGCTCGATTTTATACCCGATGAGAGCGATCTCGTCATAGCCGCCGATAAAGGATATTCGACACTTGTAGAAAATAATATCCGCCCAGACGCGGTAATAGGCGATTTCGATTCGTATACAGGTAAAATCGAATGTGAAAATATAGTGACGTATCCGAAAGAGAAGGACGATACGGACAGTGCGCTTGCGATGGAATACGCCGTGTCGAAAGGCTACAAAAAAATATGTGTTTACGGCGCAATAGGCGGTATGATTGACCATACTCTTGCCAATGTTGCACTGATTGCAAAATATACCGGTATGGGAATAAAGATAAACTTTATTTATGGTGAAACCGTGATTTTCGGCTTATGCAATTCTTCCGTCCGTTTCGATAAAAGAGCAGAGGGGAGAATTTCCGTATTTTCTTTTTGTGATATATCATACGGAGTTTCTGAAACGGGACTTTATTACTCACTTGATAAAGCGGAACTTAAAAATACCGTGCCGCTCGGCGTGAGCAACGAGTTTGTCGGGAAAGAGTCCGAAATATCTGTGGAGAAGGGAACGCTTATTATTATCACTTCAAAGAAAAATTACGAATGCTTTTCAGATTTTTCGGATAATGCACAACTTTTTTGACGAAAATATCTTCTGATACTTGACAAAGCAGTTTTGCGGTGTTAGAATGTATGCGTCGTACAAAAGAATATCGGGGGTGCTTAGGCTGAGACGGACTCGTTCCGAACCCTTTAACCTGATACGGATAATGCCGTCGGAGGGAGATAATACTTGGTATTGTTTACCGCACGGATATTTTTCTGTGCGGTAATTTTATTTAACAAGAGGTACTTTTATGGAAAACTCAAAAACAAGAAGAATTACGGTGTCCGCCGTAATGCTCGCCCTGGCGCTTGCCGTTTCGTTTGTGTGCGGTCTCATACCGTTTCTCAATCTTCCGTTCGGCGGCGGATTTACCATCGCAAGTATGCTTCCCGTCATAATAATAGCGTATATGTACGGTACAAAATGGGGACTTCTCACGTCATTCACCTATTCGGTTTTGCAGATGCTTATTTCATTCCGCACCGTCAGCGCATTTTTTATGCCGAACGACGATAACTATGCGGGAAGCGTTATAAAGGCGCTCCTTATATGCTTGCTCGACTACGTTATAGCATATACGGTTCTCGGACTCGGCGGAATATTCAGAAACAAAATAAAGAACAAGACCGTCGCAATAGTTTTGGGATGCGTCGTTGCAATATCACTCCGCTATCTCGTCCACGTCATTTCCGGATATATCTTCTTCGGGGCATGGGCAGAGTGGTTCTTCTCACAGGACGGTTTTTATGCAATAGGAAGCGAAATACTCGCCACCTTCTCGGGCAACGGACTTTCTCTCATATACTCGTTTTTCTATAACGGTCTTTACATGATACCCGAGATAATAATAACCGCAATAGTCGCCGTACCGGTGTCAAGAATCCCCGTAGTTTCAAAAGTAGGAGAAGTCAAATAATTTCGACGACGTCTTATCAAAAAAGTTTACTAAATTTCCGCACGTTTTGCCGTGCGGAAAATTTTTTATGATAATTTTGATTTTCGCTTGATTTTGGATAAAAAAAGCATTATAATGGAAATGAAATTTTATAAGTTAACCGAAAGGAAGATAATTAAAATGGCAGAGAAGAGAATTATCGGAGAATATCCCGTTATCGGTATCCGCCCGACGATAGACGGGCGCAGAGGAGCGCTCAAAGTAAGAGAATCCCTCGAAGAACAGACGATGGGAATGGCAAAAGCGGCGGCAAAACTTTTTGAGGAGAACATAAAATATACTAACGGAGACCCCGTAAAAGTAGTTATTGCCGATACCACTATAGGAAGGGTTGCAGAGGCTGCAGCCTGTGCGGCAAAGTTCAAAAAGGAAGGCGTTGATATAACCCTTACGGTCACACCCTGCTGGTGCTACGGTTCGGAAACCATGGATATGGATCCTATGACAATAAAGGGCGTATGGGGCTTTAACGGAACGGAGCGCCCGGGCGCCGTATATCTTGCGTCCGTTCTTGCGTCGCATGCACAGAAGGGACTCCCCGCATTCGGAATTTACGGTCACGACGTTCAGGACGCGACCGACACATCAATTCCCGACGACGTAAAAGAAAAACTTCTTCAATTTGCCCGCGCGGCAGTTGCGGCGGCTACTATGAGAGGTAAGTCATATCTCCAGATAGGCGCTATTACAATGGGTATTGCAGGATCAATCATCAACTGTGATTTCTTTGAAAAATATCTCGGCATGAGAGTAGAGTCCGTTGACGAGGTAGAGATTATCAGACGAATGACCGAGGGTATCTATGACAAGAAAGAGTATGAAAAGGCTCTTGCATGGACAAAGAAAAACTGCCCTGAAGGATTTGACAAGAACCCCGACATTATAAGAAAAACTCCCGAGGAAAAGGAAAAGGACTGGGAGTTCGTCGTAAAGATGATGTGTATAATAAAGGATCTTTACAACGGCAATAAAAACCTTCCGGACGGATGCGAGGAAGAGAAGGTCGGACACAACGCCATAGTGGGCGGTTTCCAGGGGCAAAGACAGTGGACGGACTTCTATCCGAACTGCGACTATCCCGAGGCAATGCTCAACTCCTCATTTGACTGGAACGGACCGAGAGAAACCTATGTTCTCGGAACGGAAAACGACACATTGAATGCCGTATGTATGCTCTTCGGTAAACTTCTTACCAACAGACCTCAGATCTTCGCCGATGTAAGAACGTTCTGGAGCCCTGAGGCAGTAAAGAAAGCAACAGGATACGAACTCGAGGGCAGAGCAAAGGAAAGCGGCGGATTTATCCATCTTATTAACTCCGGTGCTGCTTGTATTGACGCTTGCGGCGAAATCAAGGATAAAGACGGAAACGCCGTGATGAAGCCTTTCTATGAGATGACCGAAAAGGATATGGACGCTTGTCTCAAAGCAACAGAATGGTGCGCAGCCGACAGAGGATATTTCAGAGGCGGCGGATTCTCGTCAAGATTTTCAACGAGAGCCGAGATGCCCGTTACAATGATGCGTCTTAACCTCGTAGCAGGTCTTGGACCCGTTATGCAAATAGCAGAGGGATATACCGTTAAACTTCCCGAAGAGGTAAATGACATACTCTGGAAGAGAACCGACTACACATGGCCTTCAACATGGTTTGCACCGAGACTTACAGGCAAGGGCGCATTCAAGAGCGCATATGATGTTATGAACAACTGGGGCGCAAACCACGGAGCAATAAGTTACGGTCATATAGGCGCCGATATCATAACGCTTTGCTCTATTCTCAGAATACCGGTATGTATGCACAACGTGCCTGAGGAAAAGATATTCCGTCCGTCCGCATGGAACGCATTCGGTATGGATAAAGAGGGACAGGATTACCGTGCTTGCGCGGCATACGGTCCTATGTACAAGTAAGACAAAAATAAAATGATATGATATTCAGGGGGATTTCACAATGAAAAAAACAGCACTCGTAATAATGGCGGCGGGCATCGGCTCTCGTTTCGGAGGCGGAATAAAACAACTTGAACCGCTCGGACCCAACGGTGAGGTAATAATGGAATATTCCATTCACGACGCTCTTGCCGCAGGTTTCAACAAGGTAGTCTTCATCATAAGAAAAGAGATGGAAGACTATTTCAAACAGGTCGTCGGAGATAAAATATCGAATCTCTGTGAGGTTGCTTATGCATACCAGAACATAGACGATCTTCCGAATGGATTTTCAAATCCCGAGGGCAGAAAGAAGCCATGGGGAACAGGGCAGGCAGTACTTTGCTGCAAAGGAATAGTAACGGATCCGTTTCTCGTTATAAACGCCGATGATTATTACGGTAAGGAAGCATTTTCAAAAATACACGAATTTCTTGTGAATCCTCCCAAAGCATCGAAAAAATATAATTTCTGCATGGCAGGCTTTATACTTAAAAACACACTCAGCGACAATGGCGGAGTGACCAGGGGCGTATGCTCTGTCAATAAAGATCTTTATCTTACAGACGTTATTGAGACCGGAGATATTGTAAAGACCGATAACGGCGCAGGCACTATGCAACCTGACGGAACAATAAAACCGCTCGACGCCGATTCATACGTATCCATGAACATGTGGGGACTTACTCCCGATTTTATAGATATTCTTGAAAAAGGCTTTGTTGATTTTCTTTCCGATCCAGACCTCAACAGGTTAAAAGGCGAGTATCTGCTCCCAACGGTAATAGGTGGACTGGTGGAAAAAGGCGAGGCTTCCGTCAAAGTTCTTAAAACCGACGATAAATGGTTCGGGGTGACATACGGAGAGGACAAATATTATGTAAAGGACGCCTTTCTGAAACTTCGTGACAGCGGAGTATATCCTCCCACGCTTTATTGATTTAATGTTCTTATAAATCAAAACCTCTCTTGCCTTATAAAATTCTCAAAACAGAGAATAATAAAGCAGGAGAGGTGATTTTTATATGAACAACGATACCGTAAATTTGCTCAAGGAGTGTAACGCCGGAATAAAAATGGGCGTAAACTCAATAGACAGCGTGCTTCCTTATGTAAAAAGCAAGGATATGAAAAGTGCGCTTAACGCCTGCAAGGATGAGCATGCAAAACTCGGTGACAAAACTCACGGCATGCTAAGCGGAGAAGATAAGGCAACAAAGGATCCGCATCCTTTTGCGAGGGTTATGAGTGACATTACGACAAGGAGCAAGATAATCTTTGACAGAAGCGACGCATCTATTGCAAGCATAATGACCGACGGATGTAATATGGGAGTAAAATCTTTGCGCCGATATATGAACAGGTACGAAGACGCGTCGGATGAGGCAAAGGATGTCGCAAAACAACTTATAGAAACAGAAATTAATCTCATAGAATCGCTCAAAAGTTATCTGTAAAAGGTACGCACATACCGCTTAAACGGCATGTGCGCGTCTTTTCGTTATTGCTTATAAAACTTGAGAATTAAGGATGTCGGAACGATTTTTGAAACAAGGTGAACCAATTTCATAGATAAAGACGGGGAGGATATTGCTTTACCTTTTTTTGCGCTCTTCAAGGCGTGTTTTGCAACTTTGTCGGGAGAAATAAGAAATTTCTTTTTATATTCCTTCACATTTTCGAGCGATGAGAAAAAGTTTGTATCAACGGGACCGGGACATACGGCGGTTACGTTTATTCCTCTTTTTCTGATTTCTGCACGAAGAGCACGGCTGAAACTTATTACATATGATTTTGAAGATGCGTATACAGAAAAGTAAGGTTGAGGCAAAAATCCCGCGCCCGATGCAATTTCAATCACTTTGGAGCCATTTTCAAGATAGGGAAGTGAGATGCTTGTCAAAAGTGTCAGGGCGGTACAGTTGAGATTTATCATAGCTTGTATTTTGTCGGGAGTAAGACTTTCAAAAGTACCCGAATATCCGACCCCGGCAGAGCAGACAAGATACGATATGCTCGGCTTTTCAGCTTCATACAATTTACATAAGGTATCAAAGGAATCTTCTTTTTCGAGATCAAGCGGTAATGTTACTGCTTTTGTCGAAAGAGTTTTTGATATTTCTTCAAGTTTTTCGGAATTTCTTGCAATGAGCCAGATTTCGTCAAGCCCATAAAGATCAAGTTCTTTTGCAAATGAACGACCTATACCTGATGACGCACCCGATATAACGGCAATTTTCATTTTATTTTCTCCACATTCAGTTTATATTTATATTTTATCACTAAATCCTTTATAGGTCAAGGATTATCCAAACCAATCTTTAATATTTGCGCAAGTGTTAGTATAACTGATAGGATAAAAGTGTTAAATATCACAAAAGGTCTTGACAAGTGTCGGGATTTTGTGATAGAATGATAATGCCGAATAAAATTCACAGGAGGAAAACAACATGAAAAAAGCGGTAAAAATCGTATCCATGGCGTTGCTCTTGGTAGCAGTAACGGTAATGCTCGTTTCCTGCTCATCTTTCAGCAAGATAAAGAGAAATTTTGAGGATGCAGGATACAAAGTTGTTGAGAACGATGATGAGGCAAATACGATAACGGCAGAACTCGAAGAGGGAAATATCTCATGCACGGCTCACCTTTTCCAGAAAAAAGGCGACGTCCTGACTTATAACGCTCTCGTACTCGAATTCAAGTCCGACGAAGACCTCAACAAAGCGCTTTCCGAAAGCGAAACGCTTAAAGGCCTTGTAAAAGATCTTCAGAACTCGGATCTGGTAAACGGCAACTGCTTGCTCGTTCCCCTTTCGCTTGTTAAGGCAGACGAAATGATAAGCGTTTTCAAC
Organism: uncultured Clostridia bacterium; assembly: GCA_945936265.1. Classification (GTDB taxonomy): domain Bacteria; phylum Bacillota; class Clostridia; order Oscillospirales; family CAG-272; genus RGIG2000. The sequence goes on along the minus strand of CAMETB010000056.1, from coordinate 497 downwards.
CAGGGCAAATAATCAGATTAATACATAAAAACCTTCCGGCGTGCCGGAAGGTTTTTATATTAGCGTATTGTTTCAAAAATGATTAAAGTTCTTCACGACCTGTCCCCACTTTTGAGCAGAGAATGTCGAGATTTCCGTTTCTTTCTCTTATTTCATCTATAAACGCTTTTTCTTTTGTGGGGTCTTTCAAAGTTATCGAATAAGTAAGCTGGAACATCGTTCCGAGTGATGAAAGACGAACCTTGGTAAGCTCCGATGTGTCGGTATATTTCTTGAAGAGATCATCAAAAACGCCGTCGTAATCAAGGTTTTCGGGAATTGTTATTTTAAGCGTCCTTTTCTTAGGATTTGGATCTCCGAACTTGGTGAATATGAATATAAAATTGAGCGCCTCAACAACAACTGCAAGAATTACCGCTATGAATATGTATCCAAGACCGAGCGTAAGACCTATTGCCATTGAAAGAAATATGTGAGTAATCTCCTTGGCAGTACCC
>CAMETB010000055.1 GCA_945936265.1 uncultured Clostridia bacterium | reverse complement strand
TTTTGAGTATTGCTCTTGCCGCAAAGCAATGTATATCCCCCACTCGTTATAAATTTAAGTGGATGCGGAATACCCGTTTTTACTGCTGTATAATTTTTCATTCTTGAGGCGTAACCGCTGTGAAAAAGTTCTTCTCTTATCTGTGCAAGATCTGTTTCTCCGTCTGCGTGAGTTAAGGAGTCAAAAACCGTTGATATATAATCAAGTTCTTTTTTTGAAAGTTCTATTTGTTTTGTAAGTTCCGATTTTGCTTTCTTCAATTTAGCATATTTTTTATAATACTTTTGTGCATTCTGGGCAGGAGTAAGCCTTGTGTCAAGTTCTATTATTTTTTCACTCATATTTTCGTCTGAATAGTCTATTGCTTTTACAAACGGCGCGCCCCTTTTTATCGCATAGATATTCGAGATTATAAGGTCGCCCTTGTTTCTGTAGTCCTCGGCTCTGTCACATTCTTTAAGTTCCAGCGTCTGCGCGGCTATCTTTTTGCTTATTCTCGACTCCGCATTTGTAAGAAGCCTTAAAATGTCGGAGGATTTCTGCCTTATGCGCTCTGCTTTGCTCTTTTTTGAAAAATATGTGTCAATAAGTTCCGAAAACGATTTTTTCTTCTCGTTTTTGTAACCTGCGCCAAAATAATGAAGCGGCATATACGAATACTCAACGGGATTAGAGTTTCCGTCAAGTACAAGATAAGGAGAGAGAGAATTTGATTTAAGGCCGTCAACAAATTTAAAAAATTCTCCTGCAAGTGTCGGAATTTTGACGTTTTCGATGGTTGTATCAATATCTCCGGATGCAAGATAAGTTATCTCCCTTGCGGTTGAAATTGCAATTCCCGCAAAGGCGGATGATATAAATTTATCGCACCTCATCCCCGATGGAGCGTTTCTGAGCGCATCTTTAAAGTCGTCTTTCGTAACGCTTAATGTATCAAGTTTATCCTGCTTCGGCGGTAACTCATACTTTACTCCCGGTATAAGTTGGCGTGCGGAGTTGGCAAAGATGTCGACAGGTCTTAAAAGTGCGATTATTCTGTGCTCCGAATCGGCGAGGATTATATTGCTGTACTTGCCCATTATCTCACAGATAAGGTATTTCTGCGATTTGTATCCCATCTCGTCGTATGCGTCAAATTCAAGTTCAGATACACGCTCAAAGCCCATTTGCCGTGCACATGTCAGTTTTGCTCCTGCAAGATGCTTTCTCAGAAGCATACAGAGCATAGGCGCTTTTGCGGGATTTTCCGCCTGAGTTTCCGTTATATTTATTCTCGGGCAGTTACTGCCTCCGTTTATAAGAAGTTTGCTGTTTCCGCTCTGAGTTCTTATAAGCATCACTATTTCGTCCGATGCCGGTTGGTATATTTTGTCCACCCTGCAAGGTGCTAAGGAGTTTATTTCCTCTGTGACACACTTCAGCATACCTGCGTCAAAAGCCATTTTTATCACCTGCGCAATCTTTATTTCCAAATAGGCACAATGGTCCTCGGCTACAATTTTACTACAAAATCCTTTTCAAGTCAAATATTTTTCGATATATTTATAAAAATATATAGAAATTGCATGCGTTTTGTGTTATAATTACTTTCAAGACGGCTCACAATGCTTGCAAATTTCCCGTGCTGCCGTCAGGAAAGGATACATATGGAACAAAAGAACATAAAATGCGATATTTTATCTTTGCCCATAATCGCTCTGAGAGGCATCGTCGCATTTCCGAAAGTTACTTTAAGTTTTGAAATTTCACGCCCTTTTTCAAAGTGTGCGATAGATATTGCATCAAAGACAGGCTCCGACATCTTTCTCGTACCTCAGAAGGACCCGTACAAAGACGACATTTCTTTGGATAATCTTTTTGGAATCGGCGTTATTGCATCGGTTAAGCAGATAATAAGTGACAAGGGCGGAGACATGAAAGTAACGGTTGAAGGAATACGCCGTGCTTCTATAGGCAACATTCACGCTGCCGGAGGATATTATACGGGCGATCTCGTTGACGAGAGCGAACCGACTGACATCTCTTATTCCGTGTCGGACGAGGCGTTTATCAGGCTTATAAGAGAAAAGGCGACAAACATTATAAAGATGTTTCCCTCTCCGTCGGCGGACTTTCTTCTGAAGACGCTCTTTACAAACGATATAGGATACCTTACGGATTTTATAGCCGCAAACATACTCGTAAAATTTTCCGACAAAATTGCTCTTCTCTGTGAAACCGACAGATATAAGCGGGCAAGCATGCTTATTGAAATTTTGGACCGCGAGGCGGAAATACTCAAAATCGAGAGTGATATTCAGAGAAAAACGCGCTCTAAAATGGACGATAATCAAAGGGAGTATTTTCTGCGTGAAGAATTAAAGGTTATTCAGAACGAACTCGGCGGGGACCAGCAGTCAGACGCTGAAGAACTGTATGACGAAATAATGGCAAAGCACTTCCCGAAAGAAGTCGAAAACAAGCTTCTTAAGGAGCTTTACAAGTTCAACAAAGCGCCGTTCGGCACCCCCGAGGCGACAGTTTTGCGCACCTATATAGAGACTTGTCTTGAAATTCCTTTCGGCAAATATTCAAAGGATACGACAGATGTCGCCGCCGCAAGAAAAATTCTTGACAACGATCATTACGGTCTTCAGAAGGTAAAAGAGCGTATTCTTGAATTTATTGCGGTAAAAGAACTTAACCCCGATGTTAAAAATCAGATAATTTGTCTTGTCGGCCCTCCCGGCGTCGGCAAAACCTCTCTTTGCGCTTCAATAGCACACGCCCTGAAAAGAAAGTATGTGCGCGTTTCTCTCGGAGGAATAAGGGATGAGGCGGATATAAGAGGACACAGAAAAACCTATGTCGGCGCTATGCCGGGACGTATAATAAACGCCCTTTGCGAGTGCAAAACATCAAATCCGCTTATGGTGCTTGACGAGATTGACAAGATGGCTTCCGATTCAAGAGGTGACCCTGCGTCCGCTATGCTCGAAGTGCTTGACAGCGAGCAAAACAAGGCTTTCAGAGATCACTTTGTCGAAATGAGCGTAGATCTTTCAAGATGTATGTTTATAGCAACAGCAAATACTCTTGACACAGTTCCCGCTCCGCTTATCGACAGGATGGAGATAATCGAAATTTCGTCATATACGAGAAACGAAAAATTCCATATTGCAAAGGAGCACCTGATTCCGAAGCAGCTCAAGCGCCACGGTCTTAACAAGAGATCTCTTAAAATCTCCGACGACGCTCTTTTTGAGATAATAGAATCCTATACTGCCGAGGCGGGAGTGCGCAATCTTGAACGTGAAATTGCCTCTCTTTGCAGAAAAGCCGCAAAGGAGATAGTTGAAAAAGGTGTAAAGAGCGTTTCTGTAACGAAGGAAAATCTCGGGAAATATCTCGGAGTTCAGAAATACGAGGCGGAAACTATTGATGAGACAGACCAGATAGGCGTAGTAAACGGAATGGCTTATACCTCGATAGGCGGAGATTTGCTTAAAATAGAAGCGTCCGTTATGAAGGGTACGGGAAAACTTCAACTCACCGGCAAACTCGGCGACGTTATGAAAGAGTCCTGTGAAATTGCAATAAGTTTCATAAGAGAAAATGCCGAAAAACTCGGCGTTTCACCGGATTTTTATGCGGTCAATGACATTCATATTCATGTACCCGAAGGGGCTGTGCCGAAAGACGGACCGAGTGCGGGCGTTTCAATGGTAACTGCGCTGGTCAGCGTACTCACGGCGCGCCCGGTAAGGCGTGATATTTCAATGACCGGCGAAATAACGCTACGCGGAAAGGTTCTGCCGATAGGCGGACTTAAAGAAAAGACTATTGCCGCATATTCGGGAGGAGTTAAAAACATAATAATTCCTGCCGGCAATGTAAAAGATCTTGCCGAAATAGACCCCGAAGTGCGTGAAAACGTAAACTTTATCCCTTGCAAAACCATATTTGATGTTCTCAAAGTCGCATTCTCCGACAAGGAAATAATAGCGATTATAGGGCAATACACGGGAGTTTCCAAAAAATGAAGATAAACGCAAACAACGCTTCTCTTAAAATAAGTGCGGGCAGTCCGCGGCAGTTTCTGCGCTCTCCCGTACCTCAGATAGCCTTCTCCGGCCGTTCCAATGTCGGCAAAAGTTCGCTTATAAACACATTGTTAAACAGAAAATCAATGGCAAGAGTGAGCAGTATGCCCGGAAAGACGATAACCATAAATTTCTATGACATAGACTCAAAACTCTATTTTGTGGACTTGCCCGGATACGGTTACGCAAAGAGAAACATGGAGGACAAGATAAAATGGTCCTCGCTGGTTGACGGATATTTTACAAAAAATCCGAATGTGGATCTTCTTCGTCTTGTCGTTCAACTTGTCGATTCGAGGACAGGTCTTTCAGGCGACGACCGTGATTTTATAAAATTTATGGATGATGCGGGCATACCGTATATAGTGGTTGCGACGAAGGTGGACAAACTCAACAAAACCGAGAGAGAAAGATCTATGTCATCTATTCTCTCCGAGTCTGTAATACCCAACGGGGTCGAGGTGATTCCCTTTTCATCGCAAACAAAAGAAGGAAAAAACGAGGTGTGGGAGAAAATTCTCTTTTACGCCGAAAAATAATTTTTGCAATGCGCCGGAAAGTCGTTTTTGCAAAATTGCGGAGAAAAAATGGATTATATTATAGAACTTCTTATCTGCGTACCGGTGGTGCTTATATCGCTTACATTCCACGAGTGCGCACACGGTTTTGCCGCCTATAAACTCGGCGATCCGACTGCAAAGCAAATGGGCAGGCTATCACTTAACCCACTCAGGCACATAGACCCGATAGGTGCGCTTTGTATGCTCATTTTCCGCTTTGGCTGGGCAAAACCCGTGCCTATTGACACAAGATATTTCAAAAATCCTAAATCGGGCATGGCAATTACCGCCCTTGCGGGTCCTGCCTCAAATATCCTGCTTGGCTTTATAGGTTGCTTTCTTTATACTTTAAGCGCTAAATTTATAATGGTTGCAAGCGGAACTTTTGCTTATTATCTTGCATACGCATGGCTAAAATTCGTATTCTACTTCGGATGGCTCAACATAGCGCTTGCAATTTTCAATCTTATACCATTGCCCCCGCTTGACGGCTCGCGTATTTTTCTCGTTTTTCTTCCGGAAAAAGCGTATTTTTCGGTTATGAAATACGAGCGTGAAATAGCGCTTGGATTTTTCATCATTCTCTTCCTTGACTCACGTTTGTTAGGCGGTCATATTACAGGCGCACTTTCCACCGTTGTTTACTTTATATTCAACGGCTTTGTTTCGCTTTTCAATCTTATTTTCTGAGGTTTTTCAATGGAACAACTTATTTACAAAATCGAGACCTTTGAAGGTCCTCTCGATCTGTTGCTCTCTCTTATTGCCAAGAACAAAATGAATATTGAGGATATACAGATTTCCGTAATTTGCGATCAGTACATGCACTATATAAACACCATGCAATCGCTCGATATAAACTTGTCTGCGGATTTTATTGTCATGGCATCGGAACTTATGTACATAAAGAGCAAAATTCTCCTGCCTAAGATGAACGATGACGAGGAAGACCCAAGGGAAGAACTTGCAAGGGCGTTGCTTGAATATCAGAGGGCAAAGGAAGCGTCATCAAAGTTAAGCGGTATGTATGCAATTTACAGCGGACGTATGGTAAAGGATACGGATGAAATAAAAGCAGACCGTTCCTATGTTGCCGAGCATGATGTAAACCTGCTCTCAGCCGCTCTTATGCGTGCAATGAGCAATATAGAAATTTCCGATGCCGAAGCCTCGGAAAAGATAAAACCTCTTATAAGTACAAAAACCGTATCGGTCGGTTCAAAAGTTTACAGTATTCTCCGCGTTCTTCTGAAAAACAACGGCAGAGTAAATGCACTTGAATGTTTCAGCTTAATAGCCACTAAAGATGAACTTGTAGCCACCTTTATGGCGCTTCTTGAAATGTTGCGTGCGGGAAGAATAACGATAGAGGAAACGATAGAAGAATACGAAAAAAAAGGCGTTATTGATCTTGACGACAATGTTTACATAGATCTTTATTCGGGAAAAATAAGAAGTACGAAAGAGGACGACAATGGATAACGTACAAAAGATTGAAAACAAGGATACCGAAAGCGCAATAGAAGCAGTTCTCTTTGCTGCCGGTCATCCAGTTGCATATTCAAAACTTGCCGAAGTTCTCGGATTTACCGAAGCTACCATAAAAAAGAAGGTAAAGGCTTTTGCAACAAAGTACAATGCCGTATCCGGAAGAGGCATTATGATGCTTACTTTTGAAACAAGTGCACAGCTTTGTACAAAAGAAAAGTTTCTGCCTCTCATAAAGGAGGCTCTCGGGATACGAAAAGGCGGAAATCTATCTGCTTCATCTCTTGAAGTCCTGGCAATAATTGCATATAATGAGCCGGTTACCCGTGCGTTCATAGATACTGTAAGAAAAGTTGACAGCGCCTATGTTGTAAATAATCTTTGCGAAAAAAATCTTATAGAGGCATGTGGCAGGCTTGATGTACCGGGAAGACCAAACATATACAGGACAACGCCGACATTCCTTCGTTGCTTCGGTATAGACTCCCTTGAGCAACTCCCATATGTCGACGTGCCGAGAGCAAAGCCGGAGGGCGAAATAATTCCTCTTGAAATCCCGGAGGGTGAAATTCCCGTGGGCGAGAGCGATAATAACGAAAATACCGTAAACGGCGGTGAAGACAGCGAAAACGATATTGCAATTGATGACGATACCGATTTAAATGAGGATGATACGGCAGAGGAAACCGAACACAAAGATACATAACGATTTACTCCTCTCTGTCGGTTTTCAAACTACGATTTTATTCCGGAGGTGATGACAAGTGCCTGTGCCGCTTATAGTGATCAGTTGCATAATACTGCTGATTGCCGCATTTCTGGCAATGAGGCTGAATGTCGTCGTTTCCTATAAAGACTCGTTATGCGTTTACGCAAAAGTACTCTTTATAAAAATACCGATTTATCCTCAAGAAGAAAAGAAAAAGAAGAAAAAAAAGAAAGAGAAAAAACCTCCCGAGAAGGCTGTCGAAAAGGAAGAGGACAAAAAAGAAGAAAAAGGCGACAAAAAAGTATCCCCCGTAAAGATACTCTGGCAGATGAGAGAATCGATTTTACGTCTTATCGAAAAGTTTTTCGGATATCTTCATTTTAAGTTTATACGTCTTAAAATCACTGTGGGATGCGAGGACGCGGCGAAAACCGCCATAGCCTACGGTCTTACGACGCAGAGCGTTGCCTATCTTATTGAAATACTTAACAATATATCGAATGTCGATATATCAAAGCACTCGGAGATTTACGTAAAATCCGATTTTATATCGCAAAAGTCGTCTTTTGACGGTAAAGTTGTACTCTATATAAGAGTTTTGCCCTTATTTAAAGTAGCTTTCAGGGCTATAAAAGAATTTTTCAAGGCTCGTGCCTTATCATCAAAAATGAACGGAGGAAAAGTAAATGGAACAAACGAAGCAAAGTGAGCTCATAAGAGCAGCTCTTGAAAATGTCAAAACAATGGCAGACGCAAATACGGTTACGGGTACGCCTATAACCACCGAGAGCGGTACGGTTATAATACCTATCTCGAAAATATTTGTAGGTATTGCAACCGGCGGAATTGATTATTTCGGAAAAAAATCAACCGTGGATCAGAATTTCGGCGGAGGCGGCGGAACGGGAGTAACAGTATCCCCGGTCGGATTCCTTGTCGTAGATCCCAAGGGAAAGGTTGATTTGCTGAATGTAAATTATGAGCCGAAAGATCCCGTTTCTCAGATTATAGGCCTTATTGAAAATTCGCCCGAAATAATCGAGAAAATAAAGAGCCTTTTCCCGAAAAAAGACAAAAAAGAGGAAAAAGAGGAAGAATAATTCTCTTTTCCGTGATAATTTACGGGGTATAATAATCTTATAAAAAATTTTTCGAGGTAAGATTATTATGTCCTTAACTTCAAAATTTATATGCTCCGTATTTCTTGCGTCTTTTATATTCTGTACGTCGGCGTACGCTGTTGACGTGTCGGCAAAAAGCGCCGTTCTTATCGAGGCGGAATCGGGAGATACGGTATATGAAAAAAACGCGGATATACGTATGCCCATGGCAAGCACTACAAAAATAATGACTGCCATTGTCGCAATAGAAAACTGTCCGCTTGATAAAGAGGTAAAAATAACTAAAGAATCGGTCGGGATAGAAGGCTCGTCGATATATCTGCACGAGGGAGAAACTCTTACGATGGAGCAACTTTTGTATGCTCTTCTCCTCTCGAGCGCAAACGACGCCTCTGTTGCAATTGCAACCGAGATTGGCGGCGATGTTGACACATTTGTCGATATGATGAATGAAAAGGCGGCACAGCTCGGTCTTCACGATACTCATTTTGACAATCCGCACGGCCTTGACAGCGAAAACCACTACACCACTTCAAAGGACCTTTCTAAAATTGCTT
>CAMETB010000054.1 GCA_945936265.1 uncultured Clostridia bacterium | reverse complement strand
CACCATATTGATAATCTAAATTTGGAGTGACTTTATTATATTTATCGTAAATAATATCTTCAAAAACATTATAATCATCAATAGCTTTTTGATAGTCTTCATCAGTAACATCATTTGCAAGCTTTATATTTGAATTATCGTGACAAATAATTGATACTAATGATTCCACCTGGAAATTAAGGGTAGCATTATCAACATTAATTTGGTTTATTGGATCAGCCTTTCTTAACGATAATACTAAAAACAAAACAAGACCTGCACAAGCTACAAATAAAGTTGAAAAAAGGGAAATTGAAATCTTACGACGCTTGTTGTGATTATTATATTTATGAATAATTGTACTTGGATTTGTCTTAATACTGTATTCTTTTATTGCATCATCTGTTGCGACCGGATTTCCCCATTTCATATTATCTCTTATAGTGCCTTTGAAAAGAGCGGCTTTCTGAGGTACCAGACCTATCTTTTTTCTCAAATCTTCAAGTTTATATTCTTTTACGTTTACACCGTCAACAAGTACCTCACCCGAACACACATCGTAAAACCTTCCGATAAGGTTTATGACGGAAGTTTTGCCGGAGCCTGTCCCGCCTATGATACCTACGGTCTCGCCGGGCTTCACTTTAAACGATATGTCGTCGAGAGAATTTTCCTTTGATGACGCATATCTTAATGAAACATCTTTAAATTCAACAACATATTCAGCGCCATGCGACACGGTTTTCACATCCGTAATATCGGCGGCGTTATCATAAATGGAAGGACTTATTTCGAATACATCGAAAATCCTTTTTGCGCATGCGACGGATTTTGTTATAGTTATTATAAGATTTGCGAGTTTTATAAGTTCTACAAGTATCTGCGACATATAGTTGTAGAGAGCAATTACCTCACCCTGTGAAAGCGCGCCGTAATTTACTCTTATAGCACCCTGCCATATAAGTACAGCCACGGCAATGTTTATAACCGCATATGTTGCGGGGTTCATAATGGCGGAGATTTTGCCGACGAATTTTTGTGCTGTATTGAGTTCGTTTGTCTTGTCGTAGAACTTTTTCTCCTCGTCGTCTTCCTTGCAAAATGCCCTTATGACACGGGCGCCCGTAAGATTTTCTCTTGTTGCGCAAAGGACTTTGTCAAGTTTACCCTGTACTTTTTTGTACAGCGGTATTGTCGCACACATAATGCCGAAAACAATTACGGACAAAACAGGTATCGTAACGGCAAAAACGACAGCGGCATGGGCGTCAACGGTAAACGCCATTATCATCGCGCCGAATACTATGAATGGGGAGCGCAAAAGCAGGCGAAGCGTCATGTTGACGCCGGATTGCACCTGGTTCATATCGCTTGTCATCCTGGTTATCATAGTCGATGTTCCGAGAGTATCTATTTCCGAATGGGAAAGGAAAGCAATATGCGCAAAAAGCCCGTGCCGTAATTGCGTTACAAACCCGACCGACGCTTTTGCGGCAAAATACTGAGCGACAAGCGTACACGAAAGACCAATGGCCCCGAGCAGAGCCATTAAAAGACACATTTTTACAATATAAGGCTTGTCGGCATTTTTGATCCCGACATCTATTATATTCGCAACAACGAGAGGGACGAGAAGTTCAAAACTTGCTTCAAGCAACTTGAAAAAAGGACTTAAAACGCACTCTTTTCCGTACCCTTTCATATAAATCAAAAGCTTTTTCAAAACGACCTCCGAAAAGACATACTATCTGTCTCCATCATACATAATTTTAACATAAAAATATTTTTAATGCAATATTATAAGCAATATTTAACATATGTTTAACGAAAAATTATATTTTTGAAACAGAGAGTCATTGTACGCGCTGACGTACATAAGAACGGAGTTGCCGGAAATACGACAACTCCGTTAAATCAAATGTTCATAAGAACAGGTAAAATTATGGGCTTACGTTTTGTCTGCGCATAAATATATCTCGATATTGACGCTTTCAGAAGATTTTTAAGTTCAGACCACTCGCGCACGCCCGAAGCAAGAGCGTTTATGAGCGTTTTTTCGGCAATTTCCTTTGTTGCGCTCATAAGTTCTTCGCTTTCTCTTACATATACAAAGCCCCTTGAAATTATATCGGGACCGGACATAAGAACGCCTTCGTCCATACTGATTGTTGCAACGGCTATTATAAGACCGTTTTCGGCAAGATTTTTCCTGTCTCTCAGAACTATATTTCCGACATCTCCTATACCGGTTCCGTCTATAAGCACTTTACCGGACGGAACAGTCCCGTTGAACCGTGCTCCGTCGCCGTCAAGTTCTATAACTTTTCCTATGTCGGAAACGAATATATTTTCGGGTTTCATTCCCATACCCTCGGCAAGTTCCTTGTGTTGAATAAGATGCCTGTACTCGCCGTGTATGGGCATAAAGAACTCCGGCTTTGTGAGGGCGTGCATAAGTTTAAGTTCTTCCTGGCAGGCGTGACCCGAAACATGCACTTCAACGCTTGAGTCATGATAAACATTTACGCCTCTTCTGTACATTTCGTTTACAATCTTGCCGACCAACGGCTCATTGCCGGGAATTGCGCTCGAACTTAAAACGACGAGATCCTTGTCTGTAAGTTGCACTTTGTCGTGATCTGAAAACGCCATTCTGTAAAGAGCTGACATAGGCTCACCCTGGCTACCTGTCGTCACTATAGTGATTTTTTCAGGTGGGTATTTTTTTATATCGTCTATGTCTATTATTGCGCCCTCGGGCACATTCATATAGCCGAGGCGCACCGCTGCGCTGACGACATTTACCATGCTCCTTCCGGTAACCGCAACTTTGCGTCCGTGTCTGACGCTTGAGTTTATGATTTGCTGGACCCTGTGTACATTTGACGAGAATGTGGCTATTATTATTCTTTTATCCTCTGCGGAAGAGAATATCTTTTCAAGAGAGAAGCCTACCTTCCTTTCCGAAGGAGTATATCCCGGGCGCTCAACATTTGTCGATTCGCAAAGGAGCATACGCACACCCTTGTTGCCGAGTTCGCCGAGACGCGTAATATCCATCATTTCACTCTCTATCGGAGTTGTGTCAAGTTTGAAGTCTCCGGTGTGTATGATAACGCCCTGCGGGGTAGTTATTGCAAGAGCGCAAGCGTCAGCAATAGAGTGATTTACGCGTATAAACTCGACTTTGAATTTGCCGGCAGTAACCGTATCTCCTGCCGATACGGTATTAAGTTTTGCATTCTGAAGAAGTTTATGTTCCGCCAACTTGTTTTCGAGAATACCGAGTGTGAGCCTTGTACCGTAAACGGGTACATTGACGCTCCTTAAAAGATACGGCAGAGAACCTATATGATCCTCGTGACCGTGCGTAATAAACACTCCACGCAGTTTTTCGGCATTGTTTTCAATGTAAGTAAAGTCGGGCGTTACAAGATCAACTCCGAGCATATCGTCGTCGGGAAATCCTATTCCGCAATCGACCACTATCATATCGTTTTCACATTCGAAAACGGTTATGTTTTTACCTATTTCGTTAAGACCGCCAAGAGAAATAATTTTTACCTTTGGAGCGCTTTTGAACGGATTTTCCGACACTTTCGGCGATTTTTTCGTATTTCTTCTGTATGGGGCATGCGGCTTTTTGGGAGCCTCGGCTTTTTTTGCGGGAGTTTTCTTCTCAACTGTATTTTCAGAATGATTTTTAGTGTTCTGTGTCTTCTGACCCTTTGTGTTCCTTATTGACTTTTGCCTGTTTTTTACCAAAGCGTTGCCGGATTCGCCGGATGATAGAGCGGTGTCGCTTTTTACATCTGAAGATGGTGCGGAGACGGCTTTTTCCGTCTTATTCTTTGACGGCGTTCTCCTCCACCTGCTTGTTTTTGTTTTCTTTTTCTCGTTAGTGTTTTCCTTGATTTCTGTTTCTGTCATAAAAATTCCTTTCTTAAAAGATTACGGGAGCATGAGAAAACACCGTCACTTAATGACGGAATTTATAAATCCGAAAAACCATGAATGTGTAAAAACGCCCCCACATTCCGTTTTCGGCGCCCTGTAAAACGAACAATTATATATAAACTTCGTATCCGCCGTGAGTGGAAAGGCAGAGACGAAACTTTATAGATTAACGGTATTGTAACACAAAAAAAGAGAATAGTCAAGAAATAATTGAAAAATATTGCAGGATAATAAAAATCGGGATCAGAGAATCAGACCGAAAAGTATTCCGCCTATGAGCGCACCTATGAAAACTCCTATGAAAAAGCAAACGGAGCGCGCTCCGATCTTCACTTTGCGTGCGGGGGATGGTTCGGCAAGAGATGCGTTTACTATATTTTCCGCTTCTTTTACAATATCGCTCTCTTCCGTTTTAGGAAGTTCGCTGTCGCTTTTCATAATGAAATAAGCTTCCTCGAAATAGTCGCTGCCCGTGTCCTTTACAAAAATTATTCTTTTCTGACACCCCTTTATCATATATGTTCCTCCGAGTCTTTATTTTAGAACATTGTTGACATCAAAGAGGATTTATATTCAGAAAAAGATACGGCACAGAACACAGGAAAATATAACGGCAAAAGCCGATATAAAAAGAGCGACGGGCAAAGCATATCTTGTTTTTTTTACTCCCGACGAGGAAAAATAAACGCAAAGAACATAAAATACCGTATCGGATGACGCCATTATAACCGATGCGCAAAGAGATTGGAAAGAGTCGGCGCCGGTTTTCGCTATTATGTCTTCAAAAGTTGCAATGGATGCGGCTCCGGACAGCGGACGGGTTATAACCAGAGGGAAAATGTCTGACGGAACACCGATAAAATCGAGAACAGGAGACAGATATTTTGCAAGAAAATCCGCAGCTCCGGATGCGGTAAACATACTTACTCCCACGACAAGAGCGCACATTGACGGTAAAAGTTTAACCGCCGATCTCATCCCGTCCCTTGCCCCGTCAAGAAAGTGTGAGAAACAGTCGCCTTTTCCGAAAAGCAATATAAGACCTATAAAAAGAACGACACAGGGCAGCACAAAAGACGATATTTTTTCAACTGTCTCCATAAATTTTACCGAGAATACGACACGAAATGATACCGAGCACCATACATATTCCGGAACATATCCAGACAGGAAACATTATCTCATATGTAATTAAAGCGCCTTTTGCTTGCCGTATTGCTATAACAGTTGTCGGGACAAGATTGAAGGATGCGCACCCGAGTACGGCGAGCGTTATCATATCCGCACTTGCTATATTGCTTTTCCTTTCGCTTTGCATTTTTTCTATGGCGGTTATTGCAAGAGGGGTTGCGGCATTTGCAATACCGAGCAGATTTGCGCTTATACAAGCGGTTATTTCCTCCGTTGCAACTCCGCTTTTAAAAGATTTCGGAAATATAAAGCGTAAAACGGGACGAAGCAGGTGCGAGAGCTTTTTTATTATTCCCGCCTGTTTCAGGACATTCATAAATCCGCTCCAGAGCGTCATTATTCCGACAAGCGATATTGTAAGAGTCACGCTTTTTGAAGCACCGGAGACTATTGAATTGCATAATTCCCCCATGTTCCCGTTGATTATTGCGAAAAAAAACGATATTACGGAGAGAACGCCGAAACATTTTCCAAGCATAAAACACCTCAGTTTTTTATTGCATATTAAAATTTTATTAAGATTTTAACAAGGGTATTGACGACTATGTAAGAATATGGTAGAATAATATCGAAATACAGACAAGTATTTCGAATTTTATAAAAATTTATAAAGAATGGGGCAAGAATTATGAAATCGACAGGAATTGTAAGAAGAATGGATGAACTCGGAAGGATTGTTCTTCCCATGGAAATCCGCAACACATTTGACATCAATGCAAAAGATCCGCTCGAAATATTTGTAGAGGAAGATAAGATCATACTCAAAAAGTATGAGCCTTGCTGCATCTTCTGCGGAAACGCATCTGACAATGTAATGCTCAACAACAAGAGAGTATGCAAAAACTGCATTGAAAAGCTCAAGAACATAATCTGACAACAGGACTTATCTCTTAATCAATATTATTAAAAATGCCGTATGAGTAGAACATAATGGAGAAACTTATGGAAAATCTTTTGAAATACGGCAACGAAGCGAGCCGTTTCGAGGAGGCATTGCCTCCCCGAAACGGCTCTTTTCTTAAAACTCTTAAATCAGTAACACCGATTAAGCAAAACGCTATAATAAATGTAGAGGGCGCAGACACGGAAATTGCGCTTGAAGCGGGCGAAGAATATATTTTTGCTTAATCGGAGGTACATATGAAGAATCTGGGATATTACAACGGAAAAACGGGACTGATAGAGGAAATGTCGGTGCCGATGACCGACAGGGCGTTTTACTTCAGTGACGGGGATTACGACGCCGTTATGTGCAGGAACAATACCCCATATCTTTTAAATGAGCATACGGAGCGTTTTTTTAACAATTGCGCGCTTCTCGGTATCAAAATACCGATAGAGAAGGATGAACTTAAAACGCTTATACAGACTCTTGTAAAGGCGGTTGACGGCGAGGAGAAATTCGTCTATTTTCACGTATCCAGGGGGAGCGGGCAGAGATCGCATGTATTTGACGGCAAAACAAAGGGAAATCTTTGTATCATGATAACTCCGCAATCAGTCGGAGACATATACAAAAAGATGGACACTTGTCTTGTGAAAGATATACGATATAAACTTTGCAATATCAAAACGCTTAATCTTCTTCCGAGCGTTATGGCTGCGGAACTTGCCGATAAAAACGGGTGTGACGAGGCGATATTCTACCGGAACGGTTTCATTACAGAAGGCTCCCACAGCAACGTATCAATTCTTAAAAACGGAGTTCTCATAACCGCCCCTGCGGATTGCTTTATTCTGCCCGGTGTTGCAAGGGCTCATCTTATTTCATGCGCAAAATCACACGGCATAATTGTCGAAGAGAGGCGCTACGGAATATCGGAACTTTGCTCCGCCGACGAAATAATAATAACGAGTTCAAGCAAGATAGCAAGAGGAGTCTCAACAGTAAGCGGCAGAGCAGTCGGCGGCCGTGATCCCGAGAGACTTCACCTGTTGCAGAATGATTTGTTAAACGACTACATAAACTCAACCGACATATAACAAAAAAATCACGGAAACCGATGGCTTCCGTGATTTTGTTTTAAATGTAGAAGGCGTGATTGCCTATCTGTCTGAAAAATACTCTGTTGCGGCTTATCCAGCTGTTTGGTGAAAACTTCGGATTTACAAAATACAAAATTTTGTTGCTTACGCTGTATCCTTCAAGACATATCTTTGCGGCAACCGTACTTTCCCACGTTGCGTCGTTGTAGATCGTCCCGTTCGCAACGGGGCTGAATTGCGTGCCGTATTTTCTGTCGAAAATAACTCCGTAAATAGTGTTTGGAAATTCCGCGGAGTTAACCCTGTTCAGAATTACATTTCCGACTGCAATTTTTCCGAGAAGAGGCTCTCCCTGGCTTTCGGCACTTATTATTTTTGCAAGCCAGTAAACCTCGTCGGAGTCATAATATCTACTGCCCGATAAAATTCCGCCGCTTCCTCTCGTAACATAAAATGAGGAGTTTGAATCACGCCAGCTTATTTTTGCGTCAAACGCTCTTGCCATAAGAAGAACCGGGGCGTACATAACTCCGTTTTTCAGGTATATGGGCGATTCTGTGTACAAGTATCTTCCGTTTGCAACTATGTAATTTGTACCTGCTGTTGCCGTAAGGTAGAGATTATCGGTCTGAACGGTAAGCGTTTTTGTGCTGTTGTTGTATGTAACCTTTGCGTTTTTGTCCATTGAGGTACTGAATTTTCGTATACCCACAAACGTAGTGTTGTCCTTGACATCTATGCCGCCCGTAAATTCCTGATTGTTTATGTAAACACTCACCCACGAGGTAGATGAGGCGCTTGCAGGAATTGCAAACAAAGAGGTAAGAAGGGCAATCACAAAGACGAATGATAATACCTTTTTCACATACACCATCCTTTCGTATAGTATGATTTAAGGCGTAAATTCTCGAGATTTTACGCTTTTATTCTACCATATTCAAGGAAATTTTTCAATGAACAATATTTGGTATAATCATTTGCTCTTCACCGTACATTCTCAAAAATCACACAAACAGCATAAATGAGTATTTCTGAAAGAGGATTTTCTGCCTGATAAGGCAGAACTTACGGGTTATGAACGACTGATTTTGCCCACCTTATATCATCCTTTGATATTGCGCCGAACAGAGCGGAGAGAAGTATATATAAAACGGCAGTGACGCCGATCTCGGTAAAAGCAAGAGGCTTTCCCGTTATAACCGTTCCTAAGACCTTTGATATGACGTTGAAGTCAAATAAAATACGTGATACGGCGGTGGCTGCCACAACCGTTATGAGAGGTTTTGCCACCCATTTTATAACGGGCGTCTGCACTCCCGTTACATTAAGGAGCTTTATTATACTGAACGATGTATTGAAAAGTTCGGTGATAAATATAACCGCTATATATCCCTGTATTCCGTAATTAGGGAGAAATATAAGCAGTAACAGAATACTTATAAGAGAATCTGCGATATTCACCCTCATTGTGTAGAGCTGATGCCCAAGACCCTTCAGCATTGTGTCGACCGCGCCGTCAAGGTACATAAGAGGAA
>CAMETB010000053.1 GCA_945936265.1 uncultured Clostridia bacterium | reverse complement strand
AAGCTTATGAAAGGTGCCGCCGATGCACGCGAACATTTTTCATCGAAGGATATTGATAAAAACGACTGTTTAAAGTATGCGGCTATAAGAAATATTCTTCTGAGAAAAGGTAAGTCGGTGGAAATACTTGCGTCATATGAGCCTGCGGCAAGGCTGTTTTGCGAGTGGTGGAAACAACTTTTCGGTGAGAGCGAAGGAAAAGACGAAAAGGGAATTTATCCGTCCTCGGTTATCTTCTCGACAGATCTTCACTCTCTCGGTCAGTTTATTCAGAACGGTTCGAGAATAATGTTTGAAACCGTCCTCGACATAAAGAAGTCCTCTGACACGGTAATCATACCGAATGAAGCGGAGAACTCGGATAAACTCAATTATCTTGCGGGAAAAGAACTTGACTTTGTAAATCATACCGCAATGCTCGGCACTCTTATTGCGCATTCGGACGGAAAAGTACCGAATATCGTTATAGAAATAGAAGACAGAAGCGAGTATTCATTCGGCTATCTTGTGTATTTCTTTGAACTTTCATGCGCCGTATCGGGATATGTTCTCGGTGTAAATCCCTTTAATCAGCCCGGAGTTGAGGCATATAAGAAGAATATGTTTGCGCTCCTCGGCAAAGAGGGATACGAAGAGCTCGCAGCAGATCTTACGAAAAGACTTAAATAAAAATGAGAAAAGAGCATTTTGCTCTTTTTTCTTTCTCATAAAATATTTTTGAATTATAGTATTGATTTTTGGTATTTTTTATTGTATAATTTAGATAGAAATAATATTTCGGGAGGAAATCAAAATGATGAAAATTATTATCGGCGTAAAAGGCACGGGAAAAACCAAGACTCTTATAGAGATGATAAATTCCGCTCTTGAAAGTTCCAAGGGTTCCGTGGTCTGCATTGAAAAGGGCAGCAACCTGAGGCTTACTCTCAGTTATAATTGCAGACTTATCAACTCCGATGAATATCTTATAAAAGATGCACAGTCTCTCTACGGCCTTATCGCAGGACTTCTTGCAAGCAACCATGATATAACCGATCTCTTTATTGACGGAACATTCAGAATATGCGAAAGAGATCTTGCTTCCTTTGATAAATTCGTAACCGAGGCAGACGAGCTTTGCACAAGATGCGGCGTAAACCTTGTCATGACGGTTTCCATGCCCGCGGAAAACGCAACCGACAACATAAAGAAATATCTTTGATTTTTGGTTTATTAAAATCCGGCAGTTTTATC
The DNA here is from genome assembly GCA_945936265.1 of uncultured Clostridia bacterium. Classification (GTDB taxonomy): domain Bacteria; phylum Bacillota; class Clostridia; order Oscillospirales; family CAG-272; genus RGIG2000. The sequence goes on along the minus strand of CAMETB010000053.1, from coordinate 7,464 downwards.
TGTCGGATTTTTGTCTTTTTTGGATAAATTCTTATTTTGCGGTATAAATATGTCATTTTATGCAAATCGGCATATGCTATTACAGAAGACGACTATATCGTTTCTTCAAATAACACAGGAGGTATAATACACCTATGCCGGATAACAGAATTTGTCCGAATCCTCATCCGAAGGAAAACATATGCATAGACACTTACAGAGTTCTCGACTCCTGCAGAGATAAAGACTGCTTTGAAAATGTCAAAGTATATCTGACGGAATTCGGCGAGGAAATAATCGAGCGCACATCGGCAATAAGAGCCAAATGCGCAAAAATAGTGTCTGCATATATAGATGTCGTTGATGTCCCGTTTAACAGAGGGTTCTATCAACTCAACATAAAAATATATGTAAAGATAGTATGCGAGGCATGTATATCGCAGGGACACATACAGGAATTTGAGGGAATAGCGGTAGTAGAAAAGAAAGTAGTTCTGTTCGGAAGCGAGGGCAATGTAAGCGTATTCAAGAGCGAGCCCGGCGTTTCATCGTTCTGCAACACCAACATATGCGACGCAAACCGTTCAAGCACTCTGCCGAGAGCGGTTATAGAAACGGTTGACCCTATCATATTAAGTATCAATGTTGTAGAGCCGAAGATATTCCCGTGTTGCAGTTGCTGCTGTATAGAGGATATACCGGAGCATGTATGTAACAGAGTAAACGGCAGACTTTGCGAAAGAGACGAGAAGTCCCTTGTCGTATCTCTCGGATTTTTCTCAGTTGTAAGAATAGAGAGACCTGCCCAGCTCCTTGTAAATGCCACGGAGTATAATATTCCCGAAAAGGAATGCATTGCGGCAAGAGAAGACGATCCTTGCACCTTATTCAGATCAATGTCTTTTCCGATAAAGGAATTTGCACCGCCTACATTCAGCAGTTTCCCCGGTGGATGTGCAGGACAAAAGCACGATAAAGACCAGGGGGGGCGCTCCGGTTGCGGCTGCCAGTAAAAACATAAAAAAGAGAGCAGAAATGCTCTCTTTTTTAGAGATTTATTACATTGTCGGAATATAATTTTGCTTCTTCAAAGCTATGAGAAACTATTATGACGGTTTTGCCTCTGAGAAAGCCGAAAACTTTGGGTATAATCCTTTTTTTAGTCTCGTCATCAAGGGCGGAAAACGGTTCATCCATAAGATAGATATCGGCGCCGCTATAAAGTGCTCTGGCAATGGAAAGACGCATTTTCATGCCTCCTGAAAGCTCATCGGGCATCATGTTCTCACACCCATCAAGTTCTACCATTGACAAAATATCCTTGCTATCATTTGTGCCGCCGACTATTTCAACGTTTTCTTTTACGTTGAGCGCAGGGAACAGACGAGGTTCCTGAAATACGTAGGCTATTTTTCCTCTTTTTTCGATATTTCCGCCAAAATCGGTATCAAGACCTGCAATTATTCTTAAAAGAGTGGTTTTGCCGATGCCCGAAGCACCCATTATATAGGTGATTTTCCCGTCGGGAATATCACAGGTAAAATCCGATATAATTTCCTTGCCGTTAAAGGATTTCGTAATATTTTCAAGTCTCATCTTTGCCCTCCTTTACGGCGGAATATTTTCCCGAGAGCCTTTTTATAAGTTTTGATACAAGAAGTTCGAGAAGAAGGCTCATTATAATGACAGTAACCGTCCACGCAAACATATCGGCGGTTTCTATATATAGTTTTGCCTCATACAAATTTCCGCCTATGGAGCGGGGCAGATTGCAAAGTACCTCCGCCGCAATTCCCGCCTTCCAACCAAGACCTATGCCTGAGAGAACAGCCGATATAAAATAAGGCATAACGGACGGAAAATACAGAGATTTAAACCGTTTTCCCTTTGAAATTGAATATACCTTACATACCTCACGAAGTTCAACGCTTGTATTCTTTATCCCCCTGTAAACATTTGACCATACGATGGGAAATACCATAAGTACGGTGATAAAAGTAGGAACGATATTCCTGCCCATAAAAAGAATAACAAGGACTATAAAAGAAGCAACCGGAGTTGATTTTATTATCGTTATAACCGGATACAAAAGTTCATATACAAAATGAAATTTTGCGCAGAGAACAGCAACGCATACGCCAAGTAAAATGGCAAGGACAATGCCCGCGCTCACCCTTACAAGCGACATAAGAACGCTTAAAATAAAGTTTTCGGTGGGTATTAAGGAAAAGAGCCTTATTACAACATCAACAGGCGACGGAAAGAGGAGAGAATTGCCGACTATAAGTGCGGCAATCTCCCAGATACCGAACCAGAAAAGCGCTATAAGAAGAATTTTTATCGGCTTTTTCATCTTGAATAATAAAAGTCATCGTCAGGCAAAGCGCCGCCTATACTTGCGGGATTTACCGAGTACATGGCGCTAAGAAACGCGCTCATTGCGTTTTTCATCTCACTGCCTTCCAGAAAGGAAATATTACATCTCGGGATTGCGGCTTTTGCCACATTCTGATTTGCAAAAATATTATATTTTGTAATAAGTTCTGCGGCTCCCTCGGGATTTTCGTTTACGTATTCTATCGATTTTTTGTATTCGTCAAGGAACAGAGAAACGCTGTCGGGATATTCTTTTGCAAACTCCGTCCTTACGACAACACAGCCCTGCACAAGAGAGTTTTCAGCCTCGGTATTGTTCCATTCATCTGTGAGATCAAGCGCAACGTTCAAAGATTTATTTGCGCTTTTTGCAATGGTTACCATAGGCTCAGGCAAAACGGCAATTTCAACCTTGCCTGCGGCAACTGCGGTTCTTAAATCGGCAGGAGCGGCATACGTTGTGTCTATTGTAGCGCTTACATTGTTTTTTGTAAGTATATATTCAAGAATGAATTTCGGGTTTTGAGCAGGGCAGTAGATGGTTTTGCCCTCGAGGTCTTTTATACTCTTTATGGATCCACCGTTTTCGACAACGTAGAGAACTCCGAGCGTATTTATTGCAATTATCTGAACTCCGCCCTTTGTTTTGTTATATAAATTTGATGCCGCATTGGTAGGAAGTGCGGCTATATCAATATCGCCCTTTATAAGAGCCGAGGTTATTACCGAAGCATCGGTTTCTACGCTGAAAGTATATTTGTTTGACGAAGCGGAATTAGTATTTTGCTCCATAAGATAAGCCATGCCGAAGCCGGTTGTGCCGTTTAATACGCTTACATTTATATTGTCGGCTTTCTTTTCCGCTTTGCCGCAGGAAGAAAGCAGGCAGAGTGCCATAACACCAATTAAAATAATCGAAATAATTTTTTTCATTTTTGTACCTCTTTAATAATAATGTTTTTATTGTTTTTTGTAATCAGACCGTCTTTCTCAAGTTTTTCAAATGAACGGTACAACGAAGCGCGCCCGATTCCTATCGCTTTTGCTATTGCCGAATAGTCTGTTTTCAGTACTACCGTGCCGTTTTCTCTCGGAAGTTGCAAAAGATAAGCCATCAGTTTGCTTTCCGCATTTTTAGCCGTGTAGGAACTTATTTTGGAATTAAGAAATCCTATTTTCGAAGACAGAAATTCTATATAGTTGAGGGCAACTTTTTTATCAAGTGATATTGCATTTTCAACAAATGATTTGTAAACTGTAAGAACCGTACATTCCGACAAGGCGATAACCTTTGTAAGATAGACGGGAGAATCAAAAAGGATTGCCGCGCCGTAAACGTCCCCCGGGAACAGCTTTCTTATTACAACTCCGTCGTCACCCGATGTTATAAACGCTTTACCCTTTATTATAATTCCGATGGATTTTTCGGTATTTGCGCTTTGCATAATATCCGCCGGAGAATAAGTAACAGTCTCAAAACCGCCGTTCTCACAGCATCCGGCGACAATTTTTTCGTCTGTTCCCTTAAAGAGAAAGGTGGTTTTGAGAATTTCATATTCTTTTTGGTTCATATTTTACCTCATATGTAAAAAGTGTATCATTTGATACACTTATAATATCATTTAAAAATATTTTTGTCAATATATTTTCAAAAATATATTGATTTTTTTTAACTTGTATTATATTATTATATTGAAAAAAATGAAGGAGATTTCCATATGGCTATTTTGGTAACAGGCGGAACCGGCTTTATAGGTTCTCATACGGTTGTAGAACTCGTAAAAGATGGGAGGGATGTCGTTATTCTCGATAATCTTTCCAATTCTAAAATTTGCGTTCTCGACAGGATAAAGACTATAACGGGCAAGAGTGTAAAATTCTATAAGGCGGACTTGCTGAACGAAGACGAGATAGAGAAGGTATTTTCCGAAAACGATATTGATTCGGTTATACATTTTGCAGGACTTAAGGCAGTGGGAGAGAGCGTTGAAAAACCGATGCTTTACTATCACAACAATCTTACGGGAACACTTAATCTTTGCAAGGTTATGGCGTCTCACGGATGCAAGAGAATAGTATTTTCTTCATCTGCCACCGTTTACGGAAAGCCTAAGAGTGTACCGATAAAGGAAGATTTTCCTCTTTCAACGACAAATCCTTACGGCGAAACCAAGCTTATGATAGAACGTATTCTCAAAGATATAACCGTATCCGATCCCGAATGGAGCGTTTCTATACTCAGATACTTCAATCCGATAGGAGCGCACGAGAGCGGTCTTATAGGTGAAGACCCCAAGGGTATTCCGAATAATCTTCTTCCTTATGTTGCACGTGTGGCATTCGGAAAATATGACCATGTAAATGTATTCGGCAACGATTATAATACACACGACGGAACTGGCGTGCGTGACTATATTCACGTTGTAGATCTTGCAAACGCTCATCTGAAAGCCCTTGACAGAGCAGCAAAGGTTACGGGAATTGAGTATTACAACATAGGAACAGGAATAGGATATTCAGTTCTCGATATAATTCACGCATACGAAAAAGCAGTCGGACACGAAATAAAATATGTTATAGGTCCGAGGCGCGCCGGAGATATTGACGAGTGTTATGCAGATCCCACCAGAGCATACGAAATACTCGGCTGGAAGGCTCAGTACGGAATTGAAAAAATGTGCGCTGACTCTGCAAACTGGCAGATGAAAAATCCTGAAGGATACGGTGAATAATATGATAACAAAAGAATTGTTCGGCTCTTTACAAAGCGGAGAAAAGGTTTACGCATACACTCTTAAAAACTCCTGCGGCGCAAGCGTTAAAATAATGGAATACGGCGCGACGGTAATATCTCTTAACATCCCCGACAAAAACGGAGTTTTGGCTGATGTTGTGTGCGGATATGACAATATAGACGCCTATATTAAAAACAGCGGATATCAGGGCGCCGTAATCGGCAGATATGCAAACAGGATAGAAAACTCATCATTTACCCTTGACGGAGTTACATATAACCTTTATCCGAATGAAAAAAAGAACCATCTTCACGGCGGTAAGATCGGATTTGACAAAAAGATATGGAGCGCAAAAACATGGGAAATAGGGAACACCTCTTATATTGAGTTTATGTATGTAAGCGAGGATATGGAAGAGGGCTATCCGGGAAAACTTTCTGTAAAAGTGCTTTATTCATTTGACGATAATAATGTTTTTTCAATAAATTATAAGGCGTCAACCACCAAAAAGACCGTCATAAATATGACGAACCATTCTTATTTTAACCTCGGCGGATATTCCTCCGGAAATATTCACAAGCATTCGCTCTGGCTTGACGCCGACAGAATATCGGTGATAAACGATGAACTCATACCTACGGGAGAAGAGCTTGAAGTTAAAGGCTCTCCATTCGATTTCAGAAAAGAGAAACTTATCGGAGAAGATATTGACAAGGAAAACAAACTTCTTTCATATGGAAAAGGCTATGATCACAATTTCTTTCTTAATTACGATGGCACGGTAAAGCATGTCGCAACTCTTATGGATACCGTATCGGGCAGGAAATTGAAACTTTATACAAATCAGCCTTGTATTCAGATATATACGGCTAATTGCATAAACGAAAATGAACTGCCGTTCAAAAACGGAGTAAAGCAATATAAAAGATGTGCCGTGTGCCTCGAAACACAACATGCGCCGAACTCTCCGAATATGGATATAACTCCTTCATGCACTCTGGATGTCGGAGAAATGTATGACTATACGACGGTTTTCAAATTTGAAAATTAAATATTGTTAAAAGCCGCATAAAAATGCGGCTTTTTTAATATATTGTAACATAACTCATAAAGAATATGCGGAGTGCTTATGATATATTATAATGATATTGATGAAAGATGCGTAAAGCTCGGGCAATATGTTGTAGAAAATAAATCGACCGTCAGGGATACGGCAAAAAAGTTTAATATAAGCAAATCAACAGTACATAAAGATATTACCGAAAAATTGTCAAAAATTGACTTTGCTCTTTATGAAGAAGTCGAAAAAATACTGCAACTGAATAAATCGGAAAGACATATAAGAGGTGGCGAAGCCACAAAAAGAAAATATCAGAAAATACATTTTCAAAAGTAAAAAACAAAATGTACGCACCCCTTCGAGTGCGTACGTCTTTTATTTTCTAATTATATAAAATAAAAATTATTCGGAAATAAGCAATTTTTTCAGATAAGGATAAATTATAGGGCAGAGTACAACAGTTGAAATAAACTCAAATAAAAAGTTTATTCCCACAAGACCTGTTATTGCATATGTCATAATGTTTGTATCTCCCGCCCACTCGTAAAGCGTAGTTTTATATATCGTGAACATGGCAATTAAAAATATCCCCGTATTTACAACAGGAGCAGCAGCCGATGCAAGTGCAACTTTAATATGGTCGTTAAATGAAAATTCAGACAGCGCTTTAAAAACAAGGGCAGATGCCAATCCTGCCATGGCAGCTTTAAGCAAACAAAGCAAAAATGTGACAAAAGGGTTATTTACAAATAAAACATACCCTCCGGGATCTATACCGGTAAAACACATTATAAATGTTAAAATTCCGAAAGAAGAACCGAGAATGGCTCCTTCCTTAACTCCGAATACAGCGCCGCCAAGAACAATGGGTAAAAATACCAATGAAAGCGAAAACGGTAACGGCGTAAATCTTGTTAATACAGATGCTATTATTTGCAGAACAACAATAACCGCTATAAAGAATGACAACTGTACCATACGTAATATTTTTTTGTCCTTCATAATTATCCTCCTAAAAAATATTTTGTATAATTAAATTTTTTTAATTTTTAATAAGCAAATTTTATAAAGGCAGTAATATTAAAAATTCAAATTTTGAAATTCGTTGAAAACACGATTATTTTTTCTTCAAACGAACATTTGTATTTTAGTGTTCGTGAAAACGGGTTTATTTTTTCTTCAGACGATGATTTGTATTTTCATGCCCGTGAAAACGGGTTTATTTTTTCTTCAGACGAACATTTGTATTTTAGTGTTCGTGAAAACACGATTATTTTTTCTTCAAACGAACATTTGTATTTTAGTGTTCGTGAA
>CAMETB010000052.1 GCA_945936265.1 uncultured Clostridia bacterium | reverse complement strand
CTTGAAATAGAGCACTCTGTCTGTGACGGATACACCATTGCGGAATACGATCTTAAAATGCGAGGTCCCGGAGAATTTTTCTCAAACGGCGGACCGATACGGCAGTCAGGTGATAACGGTCTCAACATGGCAAGTTCCTGTTCCGACACCGTTCTTCTTAACAGCGCCTTCGAGAGTGCAAGAGAGCTTATTCCCTCTCTTTACCTCTATCCTCTGTTAAACGATGAGGTCGATAAAGCCTGCAAGTCAAAATCGAATACAATAAACTGAAAACGGCGGAAATTCTCCGCCGTTTTTTAATTTTTATTAGCATATAAGTAAATCAAATTGTGATGTAGCTTGTTTATGAGTTCGGTATAGCCAACTGTTTATTTTGATTAACCGTGGAAAAGTTTTTTCGTCTGATATACGGGCTCGCAAGTCAGGTTGACACCGAGCTTTCTGAAGGTTGCAGTATCGACGGGAGAGAGTATGACGGAGGAATGGAGTTCTGCGCCTTTTAAGTTTTTAAGGACGCCCATTGCCTTTTTGGCAACCTCGCTCGTTGCCGCGGATATTGCAAGCGCTACAAGCACCTCGTCGGTATGAAGCCTCGGGTTATGGTTACCGAGGTTTTCAACCTTTAATTTCTGTACCGGTTCGAGTATCTCATGGGAGATGATATCGACGTCGTCGTCAATTCCCGCCTCTGCTTTTATTGCATTTATAAGTGCCGCGCTCGAAGCGCCGAGAAGCGCCGAGGTTTTGCCCGTCACCACTCTGCCGTTGCAAAGTTCTATTGATGCCGCGGGAGCACCCGTTGCCTCCGCTTTGTCGAGAGCACTTTGTATGCATTTTCTCTCTTTTACCGTTATTCCGCTCTGGTTCATAAGGAGTTTTATCTTGTTCACCTCGGCGTCGTAGCGGTGACCGTCTTTTCTCTGATTGCAAAGAGCGGCATAATATCTTCTTATTATCTCGCACTCAGATGCCCTTCTTACCGCCTCATCGTCAAATATGCAGTTGCCTGCCATGTTGACGCCCATATCAGTAGGCGACTTATACGGACATTCTCCCATTATCTTTTCAAACATTGCCATAAGAACCGGGAATATCTCAACATCTCTGTTGTAGTTTATCGCAGTCTTTCCGTACGCTTCAAGGTGAAACGGATCTATCATATTTATATCGTTAAGATCTGCGGTCGCGGCCTCGTACGCCACATTTACGGGATGGTTAAGCGGAATGTTCCATATCGGGAAAGTTTCAAACTTGGCGTACCCTGCCTTTATTCCCCTCTTATAATCGTGATATATCTGCGAGAGGCACGTTGCCATCTTTCCGCTGCCCGGACCGGGCGCGGTTACAACGACAAGCGGACGTTGTGTCTCGATATACTCGTTTTTGCCGTAGCCCTCATCGCTTACTATATTCTCTATATCGTAGGGGTAGTTGTCTATTGCGTAGTGCTTATAAACCTTGATGCCGAGAGATTCGAGTTTTTTCATAAACGCATTTACTACCGAGGACTGATTGTACCTTGTAAGAACAACGCTGCCGACATAAAGTCCGAAGCCCCTGAATGCGTCTATCAGGCGCAGAACATCAAGGTCGTAGGTTATGCCGAGATCCCCCCTCACCTTGTTTTTCTCTATGTCGTTTGCGTTTATGGCTATTATTATTTCCGCCTTGTCTTTGAGCTCGGCAAGCATTCTTATTTTACTGTCCGGCTCAAAGCCGGGTAAAACTCTGGACGCATGGTAATCGTCAAAAAGTTTACCGCCGAATTCAAGATAAAGTTTGCCGCCGAATTTTGCTATTCTCTCCTTTATCATTTCGGATTGCATTTTAAGATATTTGTTATTGTCAAAACCTGTTTTATACATCTATGTGCCCTCTTTTACTCCAGAGTTATATGGACAGGCATGCCGTCCTCATATTTTATTTTTCTCTCTCCCGCTATAAGCGGCTTTACATATTCTATACATTTCTCGGTAACGCCGTCGCCGTTTTCATTTATAAATTCGTCGGGAACATATTTTACCTTATTCGCCGCCAGGGAAACGTCAACGGCTACAATATCAACGCGGTACTTTCCTTCTCTGCGCCTGAATGCCATCATTTTGCCACTCTGCCCCGAGACAGAATAGATAACAGCCCTTTTACCGACCCTTATGCTCTCTTTTACATCGGTGAGCGAAAGAATATGCGCCGAACATCTTTGAAGAACATTCAGCTCAACCGCTCTTACCTTGCAACCGATTTCTTTTTTTATCATGCGTTCAAGCGACCTTGCCACGCCTGCAAGTATCTTATGCCCGAAATCGTCCTCAACTTCGTTTTTAAGTCCCTCGGCAACATATCTTCCGTTTTTATATTTTATTCCCTCGCTCACAGCCACTACTACATGCGGGCATGTATCAAGTTTTTCCTCAACAGAACGGATAAACCTTTCCTCGTCAAACACTCTCTCCGGAAGATATACAAGATCGGCGCCCTTACCCGTCAGTGCCTTGGGGAGTGCAGCGGCGGCTGTCAGCCACCCGGAATCCCTGCCCATTATCTCAACTATTGTCACAGATTTCAGTGTGTAAACCGAAGAGTCCCTCGCTATTTCCTTTACAGCGGTTGCGACAAATTTCGCCGCCGAACCGTAACCGGGAGTATGGTCGGTTATCGGTATATCGTTATCTATGGTTTTCGGTACTCCGATTATCTTTATTTCATATCCGATTTTTTTTGCGTATCCGTCAAGTTTCATAACGGTATCCATCGAGTCATTGCCACCGATATAGTAAAAATATTTTATATCATATTTTTCAAATATCGAGAAGACTTTTACATAAATGCGGTCATCATCGGAAAGTTTGGGCAACTTCATTCTGCATGAGCCGAGAAACGAAGAAGGAGTTTCTTCAAGCGACTTTAATTTTTTCTCATTATCAAAAAAAGACGAGAGGTCAGAAAAGTCCTCTTTCATGAATCCTTCAATTCCGTTTTTCATTCCGTAAAGTTTGCCTATCAGGCTGTTTTCTGAGGAAACTCCTCTTATAACTCCTGAAAGCGTAGCGTTTATCGCCGCAGTCGGCCCTCCGGACTGTCCTACAACGGCGTTCCCTTTTAATAAAGCCATATATTTCTCCGTTGGTTTTTGTCGGAATAAGTATATCACAACAAGTCAAAAATGTAAATATACAATTGATTATTTTTTTAATTTCTGTTAAAATTATTATCGATAAGGCTTCATGACATTCATGTTATCGGGAGGATAATTTTGAAAAAAACAGTTTTAAGAATATCGGGTATGAGTTGCTCCGCATGCTCGGGAGGGCTTGAAAAATATCTTAATAAGCAAAAAGGAGTAAATGCCGCATCGGTAAATCTTGTGATGGCAAGTGCGGCAGTTGAGTACGACGAGCAGCTTATCGGCGTCCCCGACATAGAAAGGTTTATCGCCGAAGCGGGATTTGAGAGCGTTGGCGAATATTCAAAAACGCAGGACAAGAGCGAGAAAAATCAAAAGAGTGTTTTTATAGTATTCACCGTTCTGGCTGTCCTTGTGATGTATGTTTCAATGGGGCATATGATAGGTATTCCCCTGCCGCCTTTTCTCGATCTGCACGATCACCCTGTCGTATTCTGCATAGTTTCGCTAGCGCTTTGTATCCCTTTTCTTGTATATGGATGGGATATTATTTCAAGCGGGGTAAAAAACGTGCTGCACAAAACGCCGAATATGGACACGCTTGTCACCTTAGGAGTAGTATCGGCGCTTGTATACAGCGTAGCAAGCACTGTTTTCGTAATAAAGGGAAATAACGGATATATACATGAACTTTATTACGAAACAGTTACCATAGTTATATATTTTGTAAAACTCGGCAGATTTATAGACAAATCGAGCAAATCAAAGACGAGAGAGGCAATTTCATCCCTTGTTCAGATAACTCCGTCATTCGCTTATATAAAAAAAGGCGATGGAGTGTCTGAAATTCCGATTGATGAAATAAAAGTCGGCGATATTCTCATATGCCGCCCCGGCGATAAAATAGCTGTTGACGGGAAAATTATATCGGGAGAAAGTCATGTTGACGAATCGTTTGTTACGGGGGAAAGCAAGCCTGCACTAAAAAAAGAAGGTGACAATGTGCTGGCAGGCGCGCTCAATACAAGCGGATATATCGAATACGTGGCACAGCGCGTCGGAAAAGATTCCACAGTTTCAGAAATAGTGCGTCTTGTGGTGGAAGCGTCCTCGACAAAAGCCCCCATTGCAAAAATTGCCGATACTGTGTGCTTGTTTTTTGTGCCTGCGGTGTGTATAGTGGCTCTTCTATCATTTACTATTCAAATCGGAGTGGGTCTTGGAATATCGTCTGCCGTCTCTTCTCTTATCACGGTTCTTGTAGTGGCTTGCCCGTGTGCACTTGGTCTTGCAACGCCTCTTGCGGTGGTTATAAGTGAAGGTTCTCTTGCACAGGATGGCATTCTCGTTAAAAAAAGCGAAATTCTTGAGAACGCATCAAAAATAAATACCGTCGTATTTGACAAAACAGGCACGCTTACCTACGGCACAATGAAAATATCGCAAAAATTCATATATACCGATAAAATTCCGGAAAATGAACTTCTTTCAACAGTTGCCGCCATCGAGAAAAAATCGTCACACCCAATAGCGAAAGCTTTTTCGGAATTTGAAAATAATCTACACACAGTCACGGATTTTGAGGTTATTGAGGGCTTTGGGCTACACGCAAATGTAAACGGTGCGGAATACTTTCTTGTAAACGGCGCGTATATCGACAAACTCGGAATACAAAACTCTCATAAAAATGACGAGTTCGTCCTGGCAGGTGACGGGAACAGTATCGTATATGCTTTATCGGACGGTGAAATACTCGCTCTTTTCGGCATCCGCGATATCGTACGGAAAGGTATAAAGGAACAGATACAAACTCTTAAAGACATGAAAATAAGATGCGTTATGTTAACGGGTGACAACGAAAAAACCGCAACTAAAATAGCGCGGGACATCGGAATTGACGATGTGATAGCGGACGTTATGCCAAAGCAAAAAGCCGATATAATAAAATCTCTTAAGGAAAACGGCGCTTTTTGCGCCATGGCAGGAGACGGAATAAACGACTCGGTAGCACTCTCCTGCGCGGATATCGGAATAAGCATGCACGGTGCTACCGATATTGCAATGGACTGCTCCGACGTTATAATGACGCACTTCTCACCCGACGGTATAGCAAAACTTATAAATACGGGCAAAAGGACGCTTAAAGTCATAAAACAAAATCTCTTTTTTGCCTTTATCTACAATTCTCTTATGATACCGATAGCCGCGGGAGCATTGATAGCGGTAAATATAAAAATAAATCCGATGATCGCCTCGCTCGCTATGGTGCTGAGCAGTCTTTGCGTATCTCTTAATTCGCTCAGGCTGAGTAAAAAAATAAAATAAAGGAGAAAGTACAATGGTTAAAAAAGTTTACAAGGTTGACGGTATGCACTGCTCCGGCTGTGCAAAAAGAGTTACCGAGGCGCTTTCACGCTCGTGCGAAATAAAGAAGGTTTCGGTAAATCTTGACTCAAAAGAGGTTCTGGTATCATTTGCAAAAGAGGAAAACGACGATCTCGTAAAAAGCATCATCGAAAATCTCGGATTTAAGCTTATTTAGGGCAAGTTCACAGTACATTCACACGATTTTTAGTTATTTTATACAATTTTCTTGAAAAATTTATCAAAATTCTATTTATTTTTGTGAAAATCTGTGCTATAATGTAATTGCAAGGAAGATATCCTTTGCAATTATCAGCTAAGAGGTGATACTATGAAAATGAATTTTACGGCAAGACAGATGAGAGTTTACGATTCGGTACGCGAAACCACGGAGAAAAAACTCTCGAAATTCGACAAGTTCTTCCCCGAGGGAGCGGAAATGGACATCACCTTTTCCAGATCCAAAAGCGTTGAAAAAGTTGAAATAACCATTCATTCCGGCGGAATGATGTTCCGCGCGGAAGAAGGTGCCGATACATTTGCCAATGCGGTTGATGAGGCTTGCGAGGCGCTTGAGCGCCAGATAAGAAAGAACAAAACGCGCCTTCTCAAAAAAGTGCGCGACGAGGGCTTTAAGATTGCCGAGGAAGATGTGCCCGATGTTGAAGAGGAATTTATGTTCAACGTGCGCACAAAATCATTCCCGTTCAAGCCGATGTCGGTCGAGGAAGCAATTTTGCAGATGGACATGCTGGGGCATGCATTCTTCGTATTCAAGGACGCATCAACCCTTGAAACCTGCGTCGTCTATAAACGCCACGCCGGCGGATACGGGCTTATAATTCCCGAAGACGATTAAACGTTTATAAAAAGCGGCGGGGGTTTGCTCTCGACGTACGATATAACGAAACCAACGCATCTTTGAGGAATATTCCTATCCCCTAAAAGTTAAGGACTGTTGCAAAAATTTGCAACAGTCCTTCTTTCGATGGTAAAATTCGTTTTCGGAAATTCCCTTTTTCCGTCAGCGAATGTCCTTCACTACCGTTTCGGGCGGATTATCGAGCACTTCCGGATTTTTGTAAATTCCGCGCATATACTTCATTGCGGACGCATAATAGTATCCGTCGCAAATACGTTCGTCGAGATTGTAAGTAATATCGACGTAACTGTTTTTATACACGCTTCCGTCCGGATTTACCTTAAATTCCCTCTGCCTTGCTCCGAAAGAGCAAAATATCGGAACGGTGCCGAAGTCGTACAGATGGTGAACTATCGGCGGTATGCCGAGAGAACCCATTGACGTGATAAAGAGAGATGCGTGAAATGGACTGAGCCTCGTGATTGCTTTCGGTAAAAGTCCGAAATAATCGAGAAGCCGCAAAAATCTGATAGTCCATCTTAAGAAGATACCCGGGATAAAGTTAAGTATCTTCGCCAGATTGTCAAAACTGCTGTTCTGTTGCGCACGGTAATTTTCTATTTTCTCATTGAGCCGTGCGTAAACCTCATCGGCAGTTGACGAAGGATCCAGCAAAACTTTGACGACGGTATCGGAGGAATCAATCGACATTTCCTTCTTTATCGTGAGAGATACCTCGACCTTCTCACGCGAGTATATCTTCTGACCGCGGATAAAGCGGTTTATCGCCGGACGCTGTGAGCAAGCCCTTACGTATGCGGCTATTATCACGTACATAAGGTTGAAATTTTTAAGCCCCTCGTCCTGCTTTTTCTTGATATACTTATCGATCTTTCCCATGTTGATCTTGTCGTAAACAAAGTTCTGTGAGCCGCAACGGTTTTCCATTATGTAAGGCACAAGCCTTGCAAAAGGGGTTATTTTGCGGACACGGTGAAATTTCTCTTTTTCACGCTTTGTTTCCTTGGAGTCTTTCACAGTACTGACCTCTTTCTGTATATTTGTGGTTATACCACAGCTACATTTTATCACAAAATTAAAAAAATGTATATAGTTTTGGTAAAAAAAGTTGCTTTTAAGGTTTTTAGAGTGATGAGATGTTGATTTTTGAGCGATTATATGGTAAAATTTCAGTATAAAACGGAGGTGCGCTATGAAAATTTCCGAAATATCATCAAAGGTTGATCATACTCTGCTCTCTCAAACGGCGACAGAGCAAGAAATAAAAGAACTGTGCGATGACGCGATAAAGTTCGGCACCGCGTCGGTTTGCATACCGCCGTCATACGTAAAGTTTGCAAAGAAATATGTCGGTGATAAAATGAAAATCTGCACCGTTATAGGCTTTCCCAACGGCTATAATACGACGGAGTGCAAAGTGTATGAAACAGAAAACGCCTTGAAAAACGGCGCGGACGAAATAGACACGGTAATAAATATAGGCTTTTTGAAGGACAAACGCTACGGCGATATTCTTAATGAATTAAAGAAAATAAAAAACGCCTGCGGGGACAAAATACTTAAAGTGATTATTGAAACTTGCCTGCTGACAGACGAAGAAAAAATAAAAATGTGCGAAACAGTGTCGGAGTCGGGCGCGGATTTTATAAAGACATCAACGGGCTTTTCAACAGGAGGAGCGACAAGGCAGGATATTATTCTCTTTTCAGAACATATTGCGCCGCATGTTAAAATAAAAGCCGCCGGCGGTATTTCGTCAATCAAGGACGCCGAAGATTTTATAAAACTTGGTGCATCAAGGCTGGGAACAAGCAGAATAGTAAAAATACTCAAAAAGGAGATTTCTGAAAATGGCAACACCTCATATTGAAGCAAATATCGGAGATTTTGCAAAGACCGTGCTTATGCCGGGTGACCCTTTGCGCTCACAGTTTATCGCCGAGAACTTTCTTGAGAACGCAAAGCTCGTAAACAACGTAAGAGGCATAAGAGGATATACGGGCACCTACAAGGGCAAAGAGATAAGCGTTATGGCAAGCGGAATGGGTATGCCCTCGATAGGCATTTACTCGCACGAGCTTTTCTCGTTTTTCGGAGTTGAAAACATAATACGGGTCGGCTCGGCGGGGGCTTTAAGAGAAGATATAAAGGTGCGTGACATAGTTATAGCGATGGGCGCCTGCACGGACTCCGCATATGCGAACAGTTTTAATCTGCCGGGTACGTTTGCGCCGACAGCGGACTATAAAGCGTTATAGACTTGCACAGAAGAGGCGGATAAACTCGGTATGAGATACCACGTCGGCAACGTCATATCGAGCGACGTGTTCTACTCTGCCGAAGTCGGAACGCCTTTTGGCGACACTCCGAACGGAAAATGGGCCAAAATGGGCGTCCTTGCGGTTGAGATGGAAGCGGCGGCACTTTATATGAATGCCGCAAAACTCGGTAAACATGCACTTGCCATATGAACAATATCCGATAACACGGTAACAGG